>JALDXK010000740.1:0-2923 GCA_032155105.1 Acidobacteriota bacterium | reverse complement strand
TTCTGGCCGCGCGCGTACGACAACATCTGGGTGCTCGCCGTTTGATAGGCGAGCACCACGATCATCGCTGCAAAAACAACACGCTTCATTTACTGGTGGTCCTGCTGCTGTTGGGGTTTGGCCGTCTCGGTCGGTTTCGCCGGCGGCGGAATGACGTTACACAACGGACAGCCGACGATCACATCGGGCCGGTTTGGCCCCAGCTTCTCACGGCGCTTCGCCATCTCGGCCTGGAACTCGGCGTCCGTCAACGGCATGATCTGGCCAAGGTCGATGAACATGTTGGCAATCGATCGGTTGCCGCTGCCCTGCCAGTTACGCGGGTCGGGAATGTTCTTGTTGTTCGGCGTGTTGTCCATGTAGCCGATGATGTGCAGGATGGTGCCGCGCGGCAGGATCGGCGCGTAGTCGTCCTCGTATTCGTACTGGCGCACCCAGTTGTGATCGTATCCGGCGCACGTCAGCGTCTGGATGTTGAAGCCCCAGATCGCCTCGAGGCACATGCGCTGTCCCGGCGCGTGCAGGTGCGGCTCGAAGGTCACGATCTTCGCCGGCTGCTGCAGCACTTCATACGCGTGCAGCTGCTGGTTGGCCTCGTTCGGCTTGATGTCGATATCGAGCGCGTTCGCCAGGCTGTGCAGCGTGGTGCGGCGGGCCGGCTTGTAGCCGACCGGGTGGAACTTGAAGCCAAATAGCAGCTTCGACTTCACGTCAGAGCCGCCGGAATGCAGGTGCGCCGACTGGTAGATGATGCTCGAACCCGCCTTCAGCAGGCGGCCGGCGTCCTCGTCGAAGACGTCGGCGTTGCGGCCCACTTCGTGCACCGGCCAGCCCACCGCGCCGTCGGTGACCGACGCGTCGATCGGATCGCCGGTCTCGTCCACGGGCGCCGTGGCCCAGATCAGGTGGTGCCACACGTAGCGCTGGCCCACCGTCTGGCGGCCAGACTCGTTGCTGAAGTTGTTGACCTCACGAATCTCGACCGACTTCACATAGCGGTCTTCGGTGATCGGCACCTTGGTCGGCGGGAATTCCCCCCACCAGTCCGGCGCGTTCGCCTTGACGAGGATCTCCGGGCTCTCGATGATCAGGTCGGGTTCGCCGGCGTGCCACGACGCACCGTCGGGGAACGTGCGCGGCGGCGGCATGTCGGAGGGATTGCCGCGCGGCGCGCCGGTGTCGGCCCACTTCGCGATCTTCGCCACCTCCTCGTCACTGAGCGACGGATCGTTCTTGTAGTGCTGAATGCCGATGTTCTTCTCGATGTACCACGGCGGCATGGCGCCGGCCTTGTCGCGAATCGCGGTGCGCGCCTTCATCGATCGCGCCCACGGCCGCGCCTCCTCGTAGGTCAGGAGCGACATCGGCGCCACCTGCCCCGGACGATGGCAATTCTGGCAGCTGCGCTGCAGGATCGGCGCAATGTCCTTGGTGAAGGTCACCTCCTGCTTGTCCGCCGTAACGCCCTGCGCGGAGGCGGATGCGGCCGCTTGCTGGGCGTTCACCGCCAACGGCGATACGAGACCGACGACTCCGGTAACGAGCAACGCCGTGCCGGCCATGAGGACCCAGCCGAAATGCTTTCGACCCGCCATCTCACACTCTCCTTGGATTCCCAATTATAAGGGGGCGTCCCCCTGGAAACCCGCTTACGCAATCCGTAAATCGGCGGGCAAAGTGAAGCAGGTTCCCTTTTTGCCGGCCCAGTCGAACCTGACCTACTGGTATACGAGCAACATCCTTCAAAGTTGCCGCGGGCACCGATTAAACGCAGCTTGGACACCGAGTTACGAGCGGTGTGACGGGTCGCCTGCCGCGCCTCATCGCCGTCGAATCGGTGTCAAATCGGTGTCAAATCGGTGGCCCATCGGTGGCCCATCCGATAAGATGAGCTTTTTCAAGGCGGACCAGTGCATCCTGACCTAAAAGAAGCGATCGATTTTCACGAAGCAATTCTCGCGGAAGGCGGCAAAGCCCTCGTCGGGTATCAAAAGCCGAAGATCCTTGCCAACCTGGTGTTGCTCTCTGAAATTCCGACGACGTACGACAAGAAAGAACAGCGTCAGGTGAACTCGGGCAACCTCCTGCTGCGAGGGGTCCCCGGCGTGGGCAAGACGTTCTTCGGGGTGATCCTGGCCGCCATCAGCAACGCCAAGTTCGCGCGCATCCAGGGCCGGGCCGACCTGCAGCCGACCGAAGTGGTCGGCTTCCAGATGATCAATCCCGCCACGGGCGAGCTGACCACCGAGATGGGCCCGCTCGCCGAAGCGGAAGTGATCCTGCTCGACGAAATCAACCGCATCCCGCTGAAATCGCAGAGCGCGTTCCTCGAGGGCCTGCAGGATCGCACCGTGACCGTCGGCAAGAAAACGTACGAGCTGCCGGCGTTCAACTTCGCGATCGCGACGATGAACCCGGTGGAGCTCGGGCAGGGCACGTTTCCGCTGTCGGAAGCCGCCACCGATCGCTTCGCGATCATGGTCAACATCGGCTACCTGCCGCCCGAAGAGGAACGCAAGCTGGTGCACTTCGACTTCAAGCAGGTGCGCCTCGGCAACCTGATGAAGAAGGAGCGCATCATCGAGCTGCGCGCCGCGATCACCGAGCACGTGTTCCTGCACGAACGCCTCGGCGACTACATCCAGCGCCTCGTCTCGAACACGCGCCCCTACAATCCCGATACCGACTGGCTGCGGTACTCGCCCTCCGAGCTGGTGGAAAGCGGCGTCGATCTCGGCGCCTCGCCTCGCGCGATCATCGTCTGGGGCCGGCTCGCGAAAGTGTGGGCGATCCTGGTGCGGCGGCGCGACGAGGTTTACCCGGAAGACATCCAGGACCTCGCCCAGTACGTGCTCGGTCATCGTCTCTGGCTTGGGCCGCACGCGGCCAGTCACGGACTCACCACCGACGCGGTGGTGAAGGA
>JALDXK010000739.1:0-2924 GCA_032155105.1 Acidobacteriota bacterium | reverse complement strand
ACCTGACGGAGTCCAGCACAGGCACTGTCGTGACTGCGACGCTCAAGGGCTTGTCGCGACTTGATGGCGAGCAGTGGACCGATGCCAGTCGTTCGTGGCAATACCCGGGGAGTGAGAGTCACGCGGTCTGGTTCGACCACGACGGTGGCCTGTGGTCCGCAACCGAGAGTCGTGTCGTCTACATGCCGCGCGGAAGTGATCGATTCACGGATCCCGGGTTGCCGCTGTACCGGGCGCCGGTTCAGGCGCAGTTCGCCCAGGAACGAGACGGCACGCTCTGGATGACGGAGCTCTACCGATCGGTTCACACTCTACGACGCGCCGGCGATCGCCTGCCCGAAACGGAAGTCGATATCGGAGGATGGTCCATTGTCGTCGACCGCCGGGGCAGTCTCTGGATCGGAACATTAGGAGACGGCCTGCGCCGGATCGTCCATCCCCCTCGCGTCCGAGGCAGAGTGATACCGAAGTTCGGTACAGAGGCCGAGTCGTTCACCCTGGAGGATGGCCTGCTGGCGGGCGTGATCTACGCACTCGTCGAAGACCGCGACGGCGGCATCTGGGTTGCCTCCAGTGGTGGGCTGGAGCGCTTTTCAGACGGCGCGTTCACGTCAATCGTGACGCCCGGTGCAACTCGCGACCGCCGCGTTTACGTAACTCGGGACTCTGCGGTCTGGATCACCGCGTATGCACTGGGCGGCATCCGGCGAATCGATCCAAAGACCGGAAAGACGGAAGAATTCGTCAGCGAGGTGATTCCCTGGACCTTGTACGAGGATCGGTCGGGAACCGTGTGGACGGTCGCTGGTCGCCAGATCTTCAAATACAGCGCGGACCGGCGTGACTTCACCCAAACCGAGCCTTCCCGGAATGACGCGAAGTCACTGTTGGATGTTGTCGTGGATTCAGAAGGCGCCGCGTGGTTTGTGGACCAGACCGAAGGGCTAATGCGGCTGACCGGAGATAGCCTCGTGCAGGTCGTACCGCTCCCGCCTTCGGTTAGTACGACCGCATCCATGCTGTACGACAGACGTGGCCGGATCTGGATCGTTCGGCAAGACAGGCTTTTCGTGTACGAAAAAGGCAAGCTTAACGTGTTTGAGGCGTCGCGAGGCGAGGTTCCGCCTCTGCTCTTCAGCGTGACCGAGGACCGCGCAGGCAATATCTGGTTGACGGGGTCCTCTGGCCTGAGTCGTCTCGAGGGAAACCGGTTCCGCGCGCTTTCCGAGCGCCAGGCTGTGCCCGAGCATGCTATTACCGCCGCTACCGAAGATTCCGATGGTGCCTGGTGGCTCGCGACGAGAACGGGCGTGCTTCGCCTGCCACCGGGAGAACTCGAGCGCGCGATGGCCGACACTTCACACGTTCTGCGATATCGGCGATTCGACGAGCGGGACGGTGTCCCCGGCAAGGTGACATCGATCACGTACGGCGCCGATGGCCGAATCTGGGTTGGAACCAATAGCGTCGTGTCGAGCATCAACCCGCGATCTCTGCGACCGTCTATCGTGCCGTCAGTCCTGATCGAAGCTGTTCGCGTCGATGACCAAGACGTTCCATTTTCAGACGCACTCACGCTTTCCCCGAATGGCCGGGACTTCGAGATCGATTACACATCCACTGCGCTCGGCATGGCTGACCGCGTCCAATTCCGGTACCAACTCGAGGGTGCCGATCCTGACTGGCGTGATGTAGGGAGTCGTCGACGTGCGTATTACACAAGCCTGCCGCCGGGGCAGTACACATTTCGCGTGACTGCGAGCACCGGCGACGGCACCTGGAACGAGGAGCCCGCGGTCATTCGTTTTCGAGTGTTGCCGGCTTGGTATGAGACGTTTCTATTTCGGAGCGGCGTCGTGCTGTTGATCCTCGGCGCTGGCGCATCGGGCGCCTGGTTCGTACAGCGACAACGGCAGCTCCGATTGGAGGCACGCTTGGCAGAACGGACCCGCATCGCTCGCGACCTGCACGATACCCTGCTGCAATCCTTCCAGGGCGTCCTGATCCATTTTCAAGCGGCCACCAACCTGTTGCCGGGGCGTGCAATCGAAGCGAAACAGAAACTGGAAGGCGTCCTCGATCGGGCCGCTCGGGCCGTCACCGAGGGTCGCGACGCCGTGCAGGCTCTGCGAGCGCCCGAACCAGGGTCCGGCGACTTGCCGCTGGCGCTGGGCGCGCTCGCCGAAGAACTGGCTGCCTGCGGTGACCCCGCGCGAGCCGCGATACTCCGCGTGAATGTCGAAGGCAGCCCGCGGAGCCTGCGCCCGATCGTTCGCGACGAGATCTACCGCGTTGCGAGCGAGGCCATGCGCAACGCGATGCGTCACGCGCAGGCGCGTCGGGTACAGGTGGACCTCCACTACGATCACAAGGCAGTGCAGCTGCGGGTTCGCGATGATGGCTCGGGAATAGATGCGAACGTTCTCGAGAGCGGCGGTGTCACGGGACACTGGGGCTTATCCGGCATGCGCGAACGGGCGGCGCTAATTGGCGGCTCGCTGAGTGTTCAGAGCCGCCTGGGCGCCGGCACCGAGGTCGAGTTGAGCCTGCCTGCAGCGGAGGCCTACCTGCCAATCGAAGGCAGGAGCCGTTTCTGGCCAATACGACGCCGGGAGCCGTAGGTAGGCTCGCGAGCGACGCAAGCGCCACCCACGCGGGCGCGTTCACCGAGGACAGACCGCAACCCGGATCAGAGCTCGAAGGTCGCGAGGCCCTGTGATGAGACGGGCCGCTGTCGGGCCGACCCTCATGTTGACGCGCTGCGCGCGCGCGATCTTGAGCAATTCGTCGCCCCTGAGCAGTACGCTTACGCGCAGCTTCATGGACGTCGCGTCGCCCTCTAAACGTCCCAGCGTTGTCGAAGCGGGATACACGGTGACAGAGTCGTCGAGTGTGAAGACCAACTGCACGGGCCACTTCTGGGC
>JALDXK010000738.1:0-2924 GCA_032155105.1 Acidobacteriota bacterium | reverse complement strand
ACTGGACCAACAACTGGCACACCAGCCACATCTACGAAGACGACGCGGCGCCGCTGGTTCCGAAGGGCGCGATGCTGGTGATCACCGGGTACTACGACAACACGACGGCCAACAAGGGCAACCCCGATCCCGATCAGTGGGTTGGTCCCGGCAGCCGAACCGCAGACGAGATGTCGCACGCGTGGATTGCCGTCACGCATCTCGATGACGAGGGCTACGCGCGGCTGGTGGCAGAGCGCGAGGCGAAGCGCAAGGCCACCACGAACGACGTGCAGCAGGACCGGCAGCAGTAGGCGGCGGCGTGCGCTGGCGATCGTTGGTTGCAAGCCTCGTCCTGGCGGCGAGCGCGATTGGTGTGGTTGCTGGTCAGGCGCCGCGGCAGTGGCCGCTGGCGCCCGTGCCGCCCGACGGCCAACGCGTGGCGCCGTTCTTCGACGGCTGGTATGAAAACGCCGACGGCACCATCACCTTGTCGTTCGGTTACTCCAACCTCAATCGTCAGGAGACGATCGAGATTCCGCTCGGACCCGACAACTTCATCGAACCGAAGGAGTATGACGGCCGCCAGCCGACGTCGTTCCCCGTGAGCCCGGTGAGCGGCGACGGCAGCGCCACGCGGCGCGATCGCGAGCGCGGCGTCTTCACGATCACGGTGCCGGCGTCGTTCAAGGGCGACGTGGTCTGGACGCTCCGCTACCGCGGACAAACGCACAAGGTCCCGGGCCGATCCAAGACCGGTGCGTATGGCCTGCGGTGGCCCATGGCGAGTGGCTCCATCCCGCCGTTGCTGCGCTTCACGGCCGACGGTCCAACCGGTCGCGGCCCGGTCGGCATCGAGAGCCCGCCACTGCAGGCGACGGTCGGCACGCCGCTGTCGGTGACCATCTGGATCAAGGACGACAGCAAGCGCGACCCGGACACCGTCCAGGTCAAGGAACGCGGGCCGGCCCGGGCGGCCGTGAACGTGAACTGGTTCAAGCACTCCGGACCGGGAGCCGTGACCTTCAATCCGGTCAAGTCGGCGCTGACGGAGTTGGAAGGCACCGCAACCTCGGCGATCACGTTCAACCAACCCGGCAGCTACGTGCTGCGCGTGCGCGCCGACAACTTCGGGCGCGTCGACACCTCGGCGGGCAACCAGTGCTGCTGGACCAACGGTTACCTCAGGGTCACGGTGAAATAAGGGTAAGGGTAACTTCCCCAAGGGGTAATCTTCGCGGCGACAAACCTTCAGGTTTGTCTAGCAGGGGTAATCCTTGCGGCGACAAACCTTTAGGTTTGTCGATCCTGCCTTTAGGTTTGTCGATCCTGCCTTTAGGTTTGTCGATCCTGCCTGATAACATCGAATGTCATGCAAGTCGCCAAGCCGGCTGTCCTCAAGCCAGGCATCACTGTTGAATCGCTCCCGGAACCCCGTCCATCAGATCTTGCTGGCTCGTCGCAGGCTCCGCCGCTCATCCGCGGCCGCGCGCTGATCTTCTGGGACCCGAAGAATCCCGCGAAGAAACTCGACGCCATCGATACCGATCAGATCACGCCCGCCGCCGACTGCGTGTCGGAGAGCCTCGACACGCTCGACGAGCGCTGGAAGGCCGGATCGTTCCGCTACCTGATGCCCGACTTCCGCGCCCGCGTGCATCGCGGAGAGACGTTCGTGATCGCCGGCGATCGATTCGCGATCGGCAGCTCGCGCGAGATGTCGCCGGCCGGCCTGAAGGCCATCGCCGAAGAAGTGGGCCTCGAGATGGTGATCATCTGCGGCCACAACATGGGCGACATCTTCCGCCGCAACTCGTTCAATCTCGGCCTGCACGTGGTGCAGAGCCCGGACGCAGTGGCCGACGCGAAGGACGGCGACGCGTTCACGTTCGACCCGGTGTCGCGGCAGATCACCAACGTCACGCAGGCCAGGAGCTACGCGCCGGTGCCGCTCAGCGCCAAGGAAGATGAGATTCGCCAGAGCGGCGGCATCTTCGCGCTCGGCCGCCGCGAGTTCGTCGACTCGGTGCTGCGCACACCTGACGTGGTGTTCCCGGATCGCGATCGCGCGCGCACGATGTCGTCGACCGCGCAGATCATCTGGGCACACCGCGTGGACAAGGACGCCGAAGTCGCGCCGGGCGCGACGCTGCGCGTCTATGCCGACCTGCTCCCGGCCTCCGACGGTACCGCGCCGTTCTCGATCCACACGTTCAACCAGATCACTGGCGGCAACACAATCCTTCCGCGCCAGGCCGCGGTGGCCAACGATCACTTCGTCTTCACGGGCAAGGAAGACGATGACAAGCAGACGGCGATTGGCCGGCAGTTTGCGACGTTCCACGGCATCGAGAAGCCGTACTACGCCACGCCAGGCGACGGCATCTTCCATTTCTATTTCCCCGAACAGGGACTGGTCTTGCCGGGGCAGTTCATTCCCGGCGCCGACTCGCACAGCCGTGCGTATGGCGCCTATGGCGCCGTCGGCATGGGCGTGGGCTCGACGACGCTGGGGTTCGGGTGGTCGACGGGTTACATCTACTTCACGATGGCGAACGAGCGCCGCGTCACGTTTCGCGGCAAGCTCAGTCCCTGGGTCACCGGCAAGGACATCGTCCTCGAGCTGCTGCGCCGCTGGGGCGCGAAGCAGTCGCAGGGGATGTCGGTGGAGCTGGTCGACGCCGACAAGCAGCTGCCGATCGCGTTCCGCAACACCATCGCGAACATGATGGCGGAGGCCGAGGCGTTGAACGGCATCTTCGCGCCGGATGAGATCACCGACGCGTGGTACCGCGCGAAGGGAATGACGACGCTGCCGTACCCGCATTTCGAGTGCGGTGCGGACGCGCGGTTCGAGATCGATGAAGAGCTGGTGCTCAACGAGATCACGCCGATGATCGCCAAGCCGTTCAGCCCCGGCAACGCCTTCCCGGCCGAGGAAGTGG
>JALDXK010000737.1:0-2950 GCA_032155105.1 Acidobacteriota bacterium | reverse complement strand
AGACCGCCCGCGTTGCGGAAAGCCGCACCGCGTTCACGCCGGTGTTCTCAACCGTGGTGGGACGGTCGAGCAGCGTGACGCCGCCGGCCAACTTCCTGCTCGGCGAGCGCGGCGTCGACGTCGACGATCTGTTCTCGTCCACCGGCGTGCGTCAGCGACTGCCGTGGGGGTCGGGGACCTGGAGCGCCTCGTGGGACACCTCGCGCACCACGACGAGCAACCCGCTCACCAGCTTCGATCCGACCCTGCAGTCTGGATTCCAGCTCGCGTTTTCGCAACCGCTGCTCCGCGATCGGTCGATCGACTCGCCGCGGTATCAATACGCGATCGCGAAGCGCAACCAGGAGAGCTCCGATCTGCGCTTCCAGGAGGCCGTCGTGCAGACCATCGCCGCGGTGAAGCAGGCCTACTGGACCTTGAAGGCAACGCGCGCGAACGTCGACGTGCAGCAGCGCTCGCTCGACCTGGCGCGGGAACTGGCGCGCGAGAACAAGGTCCGCGTCGATGCCGGTCACATTCCGCCGCTCGACCTGGTGCAGGCCGAAGCGGAAGTCGCGCAGCGGCGCGAGAACCTGATCCGCGCGCAGACCCTGACCGGTGATGCCGAGGATGCATTGCGCCGGCTGATCGTCGGCGCCAACGACACGGCGTTCTGGACGGTGCGCATCGAGCCAGTCGAAGAGCCGTCGGTGATTGGCGCGCTGCCCGACGTGGATGCCGCGGTGCTGAGGGCGCTCGAGCAGCGCTACGACATCTCCCGCGCCGGCCGCGATCTCGAGAACACGCAGACGACCATCGATTTTCTCGACAACCAGCGGCTGCCTGATGTCAGGCTGGAGACCTCGTATCGCGGCAACGGGCTCGCCGGCACGCAGTTCCTGCGTGGCGGTGGATTTCCCGGTTCGGTGATCGGCACGCGTAATCGTGGGTTTGGCGATGCCCTTGGCCAGGTGTTCACGGACGATTACCCGACGTGGAGCCTTGGCGTCACCGTGAGCTATCCGCTCGGACAGAGCTATGAAGCCGCGAACCTGGCGCGGGTGCAGGTCGAGCGCCGGCAGGCCATGCAGCGCGTGGCGAGCCTACGCATCGAAGCGGCCGAGACGGTGCGCAGGGCCGGGCGGCAGGTGCGCAGCGGCGCCGAGCGCGTGGAAGCGGCTCGCGCGGGCGCGGCGCTGGCGCAGGAACGGCTCGATTCGGAGCAGCGGCGCTTCGGCGTCGGGCTCTCGACCACGTTCCTCGTCACGCAGGCGCAGCGCGACCTGCTGGAAGCGCAGGTCAACCAGCTACAAACCTTGCTCGACTTCGAGGCGGCGCTCGTGAACTTCGAAGCCGTGCAACTCGCCCCGCCGCTGGCGGCCGGTGCCATCAGCGTCGGCGTCCGTGGCGCGAACCTCGTGGCCACGCCCTCGCAGCCGCCGCCGGCGCCGCGCGGCGCATTTCGTCCCGGCGCGGGGTTCTGACGCCATGACCCGCGACATTGGAGTGATCGGAGCGGCATCGAGTATCGGAATTCGGCCGTACGACGATGGGGTCGTGCGACACCTCAACCGGGCGCCGCAAGTACTCCGCGAACGTGGTTTGATAGGGCGGCTTGGCGCCGCGGATCTCGGCGACGTCACACCGCCCCTCTACCAGGATTTCGTGCGACCGCCCAACCGTGCTCGCAATGAGCACCAGGTCGAGGCGTATTCGCGATCGCTGGCGCAACGCGTGTCAAGCGCTATCGCACAGGGACGGTTTGCGCTCGTTGTCGGTGGCGACTGTAGCGTCGTATTAGGGTGCCTGATGGCCGCGAGAAAAAAAGCTGGCGCCGCGCTCGGCCTCGTCTATGTCGACGCCCACGCCGACTTTGCTTCTCCCGAGGATTCGCTGACCGGATCGCCGAGCGGCATGGCCCTGGCCCTGGCCACGGGACGAGGCCATTCCGCGTTGTCGCGCCTCGCCGGTTCGACGCCACTTGTTGGCGACGACCACGTGGCGCTGCTCGGCCGCCGCGACGACGCCAGGGATTGGCCTGGACACGTTGCGCTCGCGAAGTCCGACATTCTAGAGGTGCCGAGCGCACAACTGCAGGTCGACGACTGGCTCGAGGTCGCGGCGACGACACTCGATCGGGTGGCGCCGCCGGACGTTCGCGGATTCTGGATTCAGGTGGACGTCGACGTGCTCGATCCGATCGCGATGGCGGCTGTGGATTCGCCTGAGCCAGGCGGGCCCACGCCGCGGGAACTCTTGCGTGTGCTGACGCCGCTCGTCCAGCACCCGCGCGCATTGGGGCTGTCGCTGACGAGCTACGATCCCGCCCTGGACCCGGATCGCTCATGCGCTCGCCGGCTGGTGAACATTCTCGAGGCGCTGCTCGCGCCGGGCCTGCTGCACTGATGGAGTTCCTGATAGTCGGCACCGCGATCGCCAGCGCTGCCATGGGCGGTGTGTTCTTCGTCTTCTCGACGTTCGTGATGGCTGGGCTGAAACGCCTGCCACCTGCGCAGGGGATTGCGGCGATGCAGTCGATCAACATCACCGCGGTCACGCCGCCGTTCATGACCCTGCTGTTCGGGACGGCGGCAGCGTGCGTTGCCGTGGCGGTGAACGCCGTGATCGAGTGGCGCAGCAGCGTCAGCAGCTACCTCGTCGTCGGCAGCCTGTGTTACTTGATTGGCTGTGTCGGCGTGACCGTCGTCTTCAACGTGCCACTGAACAATGCGCTGGCAAAGGCCAATCCGTCGAGCAGCGACACGTTGTTGTTGTGGACGACGTACGTGCGAACGTGGACCGCGTGGAACCATGTTCGCACGGTGACCGGGCTGGTAGCGGCGGCGCTCCTGCTGATGGCGTTAGCGTCTACTCAATAGGGGAGTGATCATGATTGTTGCTCCCATTCGATGGACCGCCGCAGATAAAACATAAACACGAAGGACACGAAGGACACGAAGCCGGCGCGGTT
>JALDXK010000736.1:0-2956 GCA_032155105.1 Acidobacteriota bacterium | reverse complement strand
TCGCCCGCCGTCGTGACGTTCGACGGCGGCGGCGACATGTTGATCAACGTCCTCAACCACACACTCGACGTCGGCATCGGCGAGCTGCAGGAGATTCGCGGCCAGCTCGACGCGCGCAAGCTGCGGGTGCTGGCGATCGCGGGCGACGATCGATTGAAACAATTGCCGGGCGTTCCGACGCTGAAGGAGCAGGGCATCGACCTGTCGGTGAGGAAGTTCCGCGGACTGGCAGGACCGAAGGGAACGCCCGCTCCGGTCATCGCGGCACTGGAATCGGCGGTGCCGAAGCTGCTGTCGGATCCGGCATTCGTAAAGATTTACACTGCGAACGGGCTGCAGCCGGGCTTCATGCCGCGCGCGGAATATGCGACGTTCATCGCGGAGTTCGCCCGGCAGACCGAGGCGTTTCTCAAGGAGACGCGCGTCATCAAATGAACGCGACGTCGCGAGACTTGACGTTCGGCGCCGTGATGCTAGCGTCCGGTCTCGCCTACTACTGGCTGACGACCGGGGTTCCACAGAGCGCGCTCGATGATACGGTCGGACCCGTGGGGTTGCCGCGCCTCTACGCTGTCATGCTCGTGGCGTTGTCTCTGGTCACGATCGTTCGCGCTGCGTTCGCGGTGGTGCAACGCCAATCGCGACCACATGATGAAGCGCCCCGCCTGTCGTGGCGCTTCGCAGGCCTGCTGCTCATAGGCGTGTTGTACGTGGCGATCGTCCCCTGGCTCGGTTACTTGCCGTCGATCGCGCTGTTGATCGCGGGAACGGCGTGGTATCAAGGCGGGACGATCAACCGCCGCGTGATCGTCGTCTCGGCGTCGGGAGCGTTGCTCCTGTGGCTGCTGTTCGTCGCGTTCCTGCGCATTCCTCAACCGCCTGGCGCGTGGACTTCGATCTTCTAGCGATCGTCCCGGCCGCATTCGCCGGCGTTGCGTGGGGCATCCTGGGCGGTGCGTTGCCTGGCATCTCGCCATCGATCACGATGGCGCTCCTGCTGCCATTCACCTACGGCCTCGATCCGACCGTTGCCATCGTCCTGCTCGCGTCTACCTACGTCGGCGCCGAGTACGGCGGCTCCATTCCCGCGATCCTGATCGGTACACCTGGTACCAATGCGGCGGCGGCGACGGTCGTCGACGGTTACGCCATGAAGCAACAGGGTCGTGCGGGCGAAGCGCTCGGCATCTCGCTCTATTCGGGTGTTATTGGCGGTCTCGTCGGCCTCGTGATGCTCGTCCTGCTCACTGAGCGCCTGTCGACGATCGCGCTCGCGTTCACGCCGGCGGCGTACTTCGCGCTCGGCATCCTGGGTCTCAGCGTCATTGCCGCGTTGTCGGGTGAGTCGCTCGTGAAGGGGCTGATGGCGGGAGTACTGGGGTTGATCGTCGCCAGCATCGGGACCGATCCCGTCTCCGGCTCGACGCGCTTTACGTTCGACCGGCCCGAGTTGCTCTCAGGCATTCCCGCGATCCTGGTGATGGTCGGGGTCTACGCGATCAGCGAGCTGCTGGTGCAGAGCGAGGCGCGGGGCTGGGCCGCACCGCCGCGTGAACGGGCACGGATCACGATGCCGGGTCGCGCGATGTGGCGTCGCATCGCGGTGCCGCAGGCGATCGGCTCGGCGATCGGCACGATCGAGGGCATCATTCCCGGCAGCGGCGGGACCGTGTCGTCGTTTCTCGCCTACAACGAGGCGCGCCGCTGGTCGCGGCATCGGCACGAGTTCGGCCACGGCTCGCCCGAAGGGATCGCCGCGCCGGAAGCCGCGAACAACACCGTCGCATGCACCGCGCTCATACCGATGCTCAGCCTCGGCATTCCGGGATCGAACTCGGCGGCCGTGCTGCTCGGCGGATTCCTCGTTCATGGACTCATTCCCGGGCCGATGTTGTTCGTGCAGCACGGCGATGTCGTGCAGAGTTTGTATGCGGGCCTGCTCGTGGCCGACGTCGCCATGATCGTCGTCGGTTACCTGATCATGAGTCCGTGCATCTGGCTGGTCAGCCGGCCGCGGCCGTACCTGACCGGCTTCATCTACGCGCTGGTCGTCTCCGGCGTGTATTCGATCGAAGGAAGCCTGTTTCACGTGGGCCTGGTGCTCGTGTTCGGCGCAGTCGGCTACGGCATGCGCATCTGCCGCGTGCCGGTCCTGCCCATGGTGCTGGGTGTTGTGCTGGGCTTCATGGTGGAATCCAATTACCGCAGAGCGCTGGTTCTGTCGGGCGGCGATCACTGGACCTTCCTGCAGGATCGGATTTCAGCCGCTCTTCTCCTGGTCACGGCGCTGGTCGTGATCGGGTCGCTCGTCCGTCACATGAGGGACAAACGTGGTAGCGGAAACGATCGCATCGTGGCTGGCGGACAGCACACCTGAACGTGTTCCGGCGGCGACGACGGCGGTCGTCCGCACGCTGCTCGTGGACGTCGCCGGCTTGTGCGTCGCGGCGCGGCGTGAGGACTACGTGTCGGCGACGCTGGCGGCCGTCGATCGCGGCGGTGCGTGCACGGCGTTCGGCCATGCCGGGAGCTTCGACGCGTTTGGCGCGGCTCTCATCAACGGCACGGCCGCCCACGGGGAAGACTTCGACGACACGTTCGAGGGTGGTCCCGTGCACTCGGGGGCTGTCATCGTTCCTGCCGTGCTTGCTGTCTGCGAACGCGAACAACTTGGCGGATCGCGTCTGCTGACCGGTATCGCCACCGGCGTGGAGTTGCTGTGCCGCCTCAGTCTCGTGGCGCCGACCGCAACGCACAGGGCCGGCTTCCACCCCACGGCGGTCTTTGGGGCAGTGGCGGCGGCCGGTGCTGCTGCCGCAGCGCTGAAGTTGCCGCCGGCCGCGATTGCCTCGGCGCTGGGCATCGCCGGGAGCATGGCGTCCGGCATCATCGAGTACCTCGCCGAGGGCACGTGGACCAAGCGTATGCACGCAGGATGGGCAGCGCAGTCGGGAAT
>JALDXK010000735.1:0-2958 GCA_032155105.1 Acidobacteriota bacterium | reverse complement strand
GCTTCTGGGCGTACATGATTCGCGCCGGGGGAACGCTGGGGGATCCGAACAAGCTCGGAGCGGTGGCGGCCTTCTGGACCGTCGGTGCGATCGTGCTCGGGCGTCGAGTCGGTGGACCGGCGGCGATTGCCGCAGCGTGCACGGTGATGCTTCTTGGCATCGCCGGCGTCTGGTTGTCCGGCTCGCGCACTGGCCTGGCTGCACTGCTGGTAAGTCTCGCAATCGCGGCGTTCGAGACGTTGCGCGCCTGGCGTACGGGACCGGCCAGGGAGCGTGTCAGCGGGACACGAGTGGTTGCGATAGCCGGCGGCGTGGTGGTGGTCGCCATCCTCTTGATCGTCGCGCTGCGGTTCTCGAATACGCACACCATCGTGGCCAGAGGCACGCTTGGATATCTGCCCTTCATTGGCGACCGCGGCATCGCCACGAGCGTGAACGAACTGCTGTGGGAACGGTTCGGCTATGGACCGGCCGCGCTCGAAATGATCAAGGAACATCCGATCGACGGCGTCGGCATCGGCATGTTCCATAACGTGGTCCACGACTTCGCCACGCTTCGCGGCTATACCGGCGACGACGAGATCCCCACAGACAACGCACAGATGTGGCTGCGTCATCAGCTCGCCGAGCTCGGCATTGCCGGCAGCCTGCCGCTGTTGTGGTGGTGCGTGCTGCTGGGATACCTGCTGTTCGCACCACAGCGAAACGGCGATCGCTTCGCCGTACGCCTGCTGCGAGGCGTGGTGATCGGCTTTGGCGTGGCATCGACGTTCGGCGTGCCGGGGCAGTCGATGGCGGTGGTCATCACCTTCTGGGCATTTGTGTTCTGGCTGCTGATCGAGCGGAATGGCGACGCGCCCGGTCCAGCGATGCTGAGCTCGTGGACGCGTGGTGCCTCGATTGCGGCCCTGCTGTTGATCGCCATTCACGCCGGAGCGACCGTCGTCGATGCGCGCGGCGACTTGTGGCCGCGCAACCGCTCGATGCGGTTCGGCTGGTTCTACAAGTACGGCATGAGCGAGCCCGAGCCGGATCCGGGTGGCAACCCCGTTCAACGCCGCTGGACGATCATGCCGAAGTCGCTGGCGGTGGTGCCCATCAACGGCAAGGTGCTGAAGTTCGTGGCCTGGATCGATCACCCCGACGGCGACGAGCGGCCGGTCAAGGCGACGATCCGGGTCGATGGCAAGCTCGTGTTCGACGGCGAGATCCGGCGCAGCGCGCCGTTGTTCATGGACATTCCGGCGCCGCCGGGCAAGTCGCATCTGATCCTCGAGACCGAGATCGATCGCCTGTGGGCGCCGCGTGATTACGGGATGCCAGATCGACGGGCGCTGGGGTTGTCGATCAGAGACTGGGTTTGGGAATAGTGCGATCGAGGTAGGCGCGAATCGTGTCGTAGGTGTGCGGCTGCGTCCAGGCGTCGACGACTCGGGCGTTGAGGTCGGCGAGTTGGGTGGTGCGTTGCAGGATTGGCGTGACGAACGATTCCTTCGTGAGCGCGAACGCGCCGGCGGGAATCATGGCGAACCGCTGGGCGACCTCCATCGCGCGATCGATCAGCATTCCAGACGGGCACTTCTCGTCGACGAGCCCCATTGCCTTCGCTTCATCCACCTGCACCGTGCGCGCGGTGAAGACGAGATCGCGCAAGGGTCCATCGGCAACCCGCGCGGCCATGATCTGTAGCGGCAGTGCGGGAAACGGCACGCCGACGGCAAGCTCGGGGACGCCGATGCGGCCGCTCCCTTCAACCATGATGCGGTGATCGCAGCAGGCGGCGAGAATACAGCCGCCGGCGATCGCGTGGCCGTTGACCGCCGCCACCATCGGCTTCGGCAGCGTCAACGCCGCGCGTAGGAAGCCATCGAGAATGGGCAGGAACCGGAGTCCGTACTCTGGTCCCTCGTGGACGAGGCGAAAGAGGTCGACGCCCGCGGAGAACGACGAGCCCGAACCGGTGACGATCACCGCCTTGATCGGCGCCTCGGCGGCGTCGGCCATCTCCGCGACGAACGCCTCGCCCAACTCGGCGTCCATCGCGCTGACCTTGCCGTGTGCCAGGCGAAGGATCCGAATCCCGTCACGGTCGTCGCGCTGAATCATCAGGGCAGACTATCCTAACTAGAACGGTTACAAGGGTTACAGGGTTACAAGGGTTACAAGGTTACAAGGGTTACATGAGCACGGAGATACCACCGGCGCGCCCGGCCGCGACTGTGATCGTGTTGAGGGAAGGCCCCTCCGCACGCGATCCCTTCGAAATCCTGATGGTCCGGCGGAACGACAAGGTGGCGTTCATGGCGGGGTCGTACGTTTTTCCTGGCGGCCGCGTAGACGAGCACGACCGGCCTCCCGCCGGCACCAGGCTGGCCGACGCGACCTTCCACGATTTGTCGGACGCAGAGGAGGCGGCCTACCGCATGGCCGCCGTGCGCGAGCTCGAGGAGGAAGCCAGCGTCTATATCACCGTGGACGACCTGTACCCGTTCGCGCACTGGGTGACGCCGGAGATCGAAACCCGCCGTTTCGACACGCGCTTCTTTCTCGCCCGCATGCCCGACGGGCAGGAGGCGATGCACGATGATGGCGAGATGACGGCGCTCGAGTGGTTGTCGCCGCGGGAAGCCATCGCGCGCTTCGACCGGCGCGAGCTGCTGCTGCCGCCGCCGACGTGGACCTCGATCCGTCAGCTGGAACCGCGCTCGTCGATCGACGACGTGATGCAGTGGGCGCGGTCGCGCAAGGTCGTGCGCGTCATGCCCGGCTTCATCCAGAACGAGAAGGAGTCGATGCTCACCTTGCCGGGCGATCCGCTGTTCCCGACCATTCCGGATTGGGACGTGCCTGAAGAGACGCGATTCATCCTCGAAGATGGTGTGCGGTGGCAACCCCTGAAGGTTGGCGAGGCTCCGCCTGACGTCAAGTAACATGCGGCTCTGCCTCGCCAATCGCAGT
>JALDXK010000734.1:0-2965 GCA_032155105.1 Acidobacteriota bacterium | reverse complement strand
CCCAGGCGCGCGCTGGCCTCGCCCAGCTTTGTCGGATCGTTCCAGGGCAACGCGGTGTCGCCGAAGTGTCCGCCCACCCCGAGCCCGGCAACGAACGCGCCGCCGCGATACCGATCCCGTACAGCCGAATGCGCAAACCACTGGTGTGGTAGTCGCTCTGCACGCTCGTCCATGTCGTACACCACGTCGAGCGGTGCGTCCTGGTTTGGCGCGTAGGCGACGGTAATCCTGCAGGCGCGCGCGCCCGTCTGCACGGCCCGCAGGGCAGCGTGCCTCGCAGCGTACGCGCCAGCGCGATCGATGTGACTGAGGTCCTTCCCCGAAAGCGCCCCGCCGCCAATGGCCACGCGCGGACCGTAGTAGTCCACCACGAGCTTTCGTCCGGTCTGCCCGTTGTCGCCATCGCTCCCGCCGTTCAGCAACACGCCGTTCGGATTGATCAGCAGCTCGATCTCGTCGAAGCTCGTTGCCCACCGCACGTCTTTCGCGCGGAGGTGCGCATAGGCGTCCCGCAGATCGTCCGCGATTCGCGCGGTCAGTTCGAGGAGCGAGATGTCCACCGCTGGCGAGCGCGGCGAGAATGAGAGGCTCCTGCGCTTCGAAGCCGTAAGCGCCGAGTGCGGCCAGGGGGCCGCGTGTGTGAGCGGGAATTACATCACTAGCTGTGTGCGGAACGAACATTGAGCACCTCATCGATCGCGGCTTTACCACCGACTCGAGGCCGGTTGGTGGTCGTCTTCGGGTCGCGTCCCTCGGACCGTCTTAATGAGGTAATCAATGTATATCAATTCATTGATTCAATACCAGTGAATATTTCTGGAACGCCCGTCTAGCCGGCCACCGCGCGCCGCACGCCCCACGCCTGGAGGAGGTGACGCCGCTCATGGGCAGGGATCACGTGCAGCCCGGTCGCGAGGCTGAAACGGATGGCGCGCACGAACGGATTGACGAAGCGCACGCCCGCTAGATCGATATCGGCGTAGTCCCGGATGAACTCGCGCACTGAGTGCTGCTCGGCGAGGAAGGCATCGAACGACTCACGCAGGCCGGGCGACGGCCGCGGAACGATCTTCGAGGGCGCCCGCATGCGTGACTTCACCGGCGGTTCGAGCTGGCGCACGAACCATCCACCGATTACGCCCGGCAGGGCCGCCCGTCGGCGTGTCCGCCCGGCGCGGCGCGCGCGCTCGGCCGGCGCCGTCATGGCGGCGATGTAGACGCGGTTCGCGGTCGCAAGATGATCGAGACACTCCGCGACGCTCCACGTTCCAGGGGCGGCACGCCCACGCCCTTGCTCTTCGGTGAGACCGCTCACCAGTTCGACCGCGTCGCGCTCGCAAGCGTCGAGCGCATCGAACAGCGCCGCAATCTCGGGATGATCGTTGGGAGCCATGCTCCATACCGTAGAGCATTGAGAACCGCGTTGTCACGAACCACCGCGAGCGGTGGAGTCGATCTCCGGACGAGCGAAGGCGTCCCGCCATACGAGGAACGCTTCGTCGTCCGGTGATCGACTCCTGTTCCGAAACAATCAGCTCCTCGTACGCCAGAATCCTTCCTCCGGGCGCACGTTCGCGCCAAGCGCGATGCGGTCGGGCCGGAACCACACGTCGATTCCCGGCGCCCTCTGCGCGTCGTCATCCGACAACGACGATTCCCTGTCGGGCCACGATTCGTTGGGCGACGACGTCGTGATGAGCCGGTAATACAAACGCCCTCCCCTCTCGAGCGCGGCCGGGCCAATCTGTTCCCAGATGCGCTGCGGGAGGACGTACGTCGTGGACGCTCCCTCAACCGGCTTCATCCCCTCCACCCACGACCCGTAGAACATCGAGGGCGGCAGGCTCTCACGATCGCGGCCGGCGTCGAGGTCGGATGGGTCTACGGCGACCTCCACTGCGTAGTAGCTGTTGCGACCAGGCACGACGCGGAACTCGGGCGCCGGGCCAGCAGTGTTCGCGGTCTCAGGTCCTGTGATCTCCGGCGCCTTCACGGTCGTGCCCTCCAGGCCCGCGTCGACGCGAGCCGATTGTCCTACGGTGCGGCCACTGCTGATGCGATCCAGTGGACAGATCCCCCCTACGAACTCGTCGAACTGTGCGAGGGTCATGGCCGCTCCCGGGAGCACCCACGTGGCAAGCGATCCCCGGACGTCGATCTCGATCGAATTGGAACCGAGCCCGATGCCGATCTGGCATCCGAGTGTGTCGAGGGCGAGCCGCGCCAGATCGCGGGCGGTTCGACCGGTCACCTGGATCTGAGCGGTCTGACCAGAGACGTGACCATTGCCGTCGATCCCGTTCGCCTGAGCATCCTGCGCTGGATGCCGATAGGCCGAAAGGATCTTGACCGCGGCGCCGACCCGGTCGCGAATGGACTGCAACGCCTCGACCAGCGCGACATCGATGCGTGCGAACTTCGCGTTGCGTCCGGCGAGTTCGCTCACGAGGAACGACCTCGACAGCCGCTCGTGGCCTCGACCGGCCACCGACAGCAGTGGCACACCAGACCCTTCCGGATCGCTGTAGTCGACGCCGCCGTGCGAATTGGAGTCCGCCACATTCAGCGTCACACCGCTCGGGAACGTGACCGTCCGGGCCTCGCTGCCGGCGCTGCCAGTGACAAGCAAGGTTTTTCCTTCAAGCCACACCCGAATGCGATCCAAGTCCAGCTTGACCGATGGGCGCCCTAGTAGGTCCTCGATGCATACGCGGCGAGGTTGAATGGCCACGTGTCCCTGTAGCAACTGCTCGTAGCTGGGTAGGACTGTTACACGAAAGTTCTTCTCTCGGCCCCGGTCCACCAGCTCGCGGACTTGCCTGCCGGCAGCGAAATGTCGCCACGTGCGCCCGCGCGCACCGCATAGACGGGGCGCACCGGCGGATACCCTGCCGTGATGATCGCGAGATTGCGGTGGACGACCGGTGTACCAATGGCGATCTCCGAATTCGGCGCGAGCGTCCAC
>JALDXK010000733.1:0-2977 GCA_032155105.1 Acidobacteriota bacterium | reverse complement strand
GAACGGATCGTCGATCGCATGCATGAACACCCGGCCCATCACGTTGATCACGCCGACCGCCACGCCGCCGCGCGTCTGGACCACGCACGAGCCGAGGCCCGGCGTGCCATCGGGGTAATTCGCAGGGCGAATGAGGCGCGGCTCGCCGCCGATGAACGCCAGCGTCTCGCGCTTGTCCCACACGTGATTGCCGGTGGTGATGACGTCCACGCCGGCGCCGAGAATCTCGAGCATGTTGTCGCGCGTGATCCCCGCGCCACCAGCAGCGTTCTCGCCGTTGGCGATCACGAGATCAGCCTGGTGCGCCGCGGCGAGCGCGCGCACGTGACGGCGCACCAGATCGCGGCCAGGGCGGCCGACGATGTCGCCAATGAAAAGGAGCTTCATCCGCGCGTGCTGTCGGGGGGTGGCGCGGGGGCGCCGGTATCGATGGGCACCAGGATGCCGCCACCGCGGCGGTCCTTGATGCGGGGCAGCACCACGCGCAACTCGCCGTTGCCCAGTCGCGCGGTCGCTTTCGATCCGTCGATCGCCACGTTCACGCGCACCGCGCGCGCAAAGCGGCCGAAGTCGCGCTCTACCAGGTGAAAACTCGTCGGCCCGCGTTTCGACAGGTCCGGCCGCTCTTTCTCACCGACGATGATCACGATGCTCGACTTGAACAGGATGCGGATGCAGTCGGCCGACACGCCCGGAAGGTCGAGGACGATCTCGACCGTTTTCTCCGTCTCGAACACGTCGACCACCGGCATGCACTCACCGGCCACCAACTGACGCCGGTCGGGACGGCGCTTCGACAAGTCGTCGAACAGGCGGTGGACATCGTCGGCCAGGTCGGCCGGGTCCGGATCCATCGTGCTCGTCGGATACGCGCCCACGCATCCATTCTAAATAGCAATCAGCAATCAGCACTCAGCAATCAGGAAAATGCGCTTGTCTTTCTGATGTGCCGATTGCTGGATTGCCGATTTCCGATATCGCCGATTGCTGATTGCTGATTGCTGATTGCTGATTGCTGATTGCTGGTTGCCGATGCTGATTGCTGTAGAGCTAGCTCCCTGGTTCTGAAACCCGCGAGATTTCTGGTGCATCATATGAGTGTTAATAGCTCATATTAGATGCTTGACAAGCACTCATATAGTTCGGCACACTGAAACAGTCCTGAGGAGGACGCAGAACATGAGTAAGGGAAGAGTGATCGGAATCGACCTGGGCACCACCAACTCCGTGGTTTCGGTCATGGAAAATGGCCAGCCCACGGTCATCGTGAACCAAGAAGGTGCCCGAACCACGCCGTCCGTGGTGGGCTTCGGCAAGGACGGTGAGCGCCTGGTCGGACAGGTCGCCAAGCGTCAGTCCGTCACCAACCCCGAAAACACGGTGTTCTCGGTGAAGCGGTTCATGGGCCGCAAGTTCAACGAGGTTGCCGAAGAAACCAGGCGCGTGCCGTACAAGGTTGTCCAGACTTCGAACGGCGATGCGCGGATCTCGATCCGTGGCAAGGAATCGTCTCCACCCGAGATCTCCGCGATGGTGCTGCAGAAACTGAAGCAGGCCGCGGAGGACTACCTCGGTGAGAAGGTCACCGACGCGGTGATCACCGTGCCGGCCTACTTCAACGACGCGCAGCGTCAGGCCACCAAGGATGCCGGCCAGATCGCCGGCCTCAACGTGCAGCGCATCGTCAACGAACCGACCGCGGCGGCGCTGGCCTACGGCCTCGACAAGAAACACGACGAAACCATCGCCGTGTTCGACCTCGGCGGCGGCACCTTCGACATCTCCGTCCTCGAAGTGGGTGAGGGCGTGGTCGAAGTGAAGTCGACCAACGGCGACACGCACCTCGGCGGCGACGACTTCGATCAGATCGTGGTCGAGTGGATGACGTCCGAGTTCAAGAAGGCGGAAGGCATCGATCTCAGCAAGGACCGGATGGCGCTTCAGCGCCTGAAGGAAGCGGCCGAGAAGGCCAAGATCGAGCTGTCGTCAACGATCGAGACCGAGATCAACCTGCCGTTCATCACGGCGGACGCGTCCGGCCCGAAACACATGACGATGAAGCTGTCGCGCGCCAAGCTGGAGGCGCTGGTCGAACCGCTGGTGCAGCGGACCATCGGCCCGCTGAAGCAGGCGCTCGCTGACGCGGGCCTCAAGCCGTCGGACGTCGACGAAATCGTGCTCGTCGGCGGGTCGACGCGCATGCCGCGCGTGCAGCAGGTTGTGCAGGACTACTTCGGCAAGGAACCCAATCGGGGCGTGAATCCCGACGAAGTGGTCGCGATCGGCGCGGCGGTGCAGGGCGGCGTGCTGTCCGGAGAGGTCAAGGACGTGCTGCTGCTCGACGTCACCCCGCTCTCGCTCGGTATCGAGACGCTGGGCGGCGTGACCACGGTCCTGATCCCGCGCAACACCACCATCCCGGCGAAGAAGAGCGAGATCTTCTCGACGGCGACGGACAACCAGACCAGCGTGGAAGTGCACGTGCTGCAGGGCGAGCGCTCGATGGCGCGCGACAACCGCACGCTCGGACGGTTCCACCTGACCGGCCTGCCGCCGGCTATGCGCGGCCTGCCGCAGATCGAAGTCACCTTCGACATCGACGCCAACGGCATCGTCAACGTGACGGCGGCGGACAAGGCGACGGGGAAGGAACAGAAGATCACCATCAGCGGCGCGAGCGGCCTGGGCAAGGACGAGGTCGAGCGCTTGGTGAAGACAGCCGAGGCCAACGCCGCCGACGATGCGCGTCAGCGTGAGGAAGTCGAGACGCGCAACCGTGCGGAAGCCGAAGCCTACCAGAAGGAACAGGCTGCCAAGGCGGCGCAGAACGCGCCGTCGCAGGAAAACCCGGCTGACGCCGCCAAGGATGGCGAAGTCGTCGACGCCGAATACGCAGAGACCAAGTAGGGGCGGGACCTTAATCCCGCCCAATAGAGGAGAGGGCCATGTCGATTATTCGTTTCGATCCGTTCGCTGA
>JALDXK010000732.1:0-2986 GCA_032155105.1 Acidobacteriota bacterium | reverse complement strand
GGCCGCGCGGCGACATCAACGGCTTCGACGTGCGCACCGGCAAGAAGCTGTGGACGCTCCACTCGATTCCGCAGAAGGGCGAGTACGGTAACGACACGTGGGGAGACGACTCGTGGACCTACACGGGCAGCACGAACGTGTGGACCAACATGTCGGCCGACGAAGAGCTCGGCTACGTCTACCTTCCGTTCGGCACGCCCACCGACGATTTCTACGGCGGTCATCGTCCGGGGACGAACCTGTTTGCCGAGAGCCTCGTCGCGCTCGACGCGAAGACGGGCAAGCGGGTGTGGCACTTCCAGGCGGTGCACCACGGCGTGTGGGATTACGACTTTCCCGCGGCGCCGATCCTCGTGGACATCACCGTCAATGGCAAGCCCGTGAAGGCCGTCGCGCAGGTCAGCAAGCAGGGCTTCACCTATGTGTTCGATCGTCGCACCGGTGCACCCGTATGGCCCATCGAGGAGCGGCCGGTGCCGCAATCGAAAGTGCCGGGCGAGCGCACGCATCCGACGCAGCCGTTCCCGACCAAGCCGCCGGCTTTCGAGCGGCAGGGCGTGAGCGAAGCCGACGTCATCGACTTTACCCCCGAGCTCAAAGAGGCCGCCCTCGCGGCATTGAAAGACTTCGAGTACGGCCCGCTGTTCACGCCGCCATCGGAGAAGGGCACCATCCAGAACCCCGGTTGGGCGGGCGGCGCGAACTGGCAAGGCGCATCGTTCGATCCCGAGACCGGCACGTTGTATGTGCCCTCGATGACGAGCCCGATCGTGGTGCAGCTGATCAAGCCGAACGCGGAGCGCAGTAACCTGCTGTACCTGCGCGGCGGGACGATGATGCCGCCGATGATCGACGGGTTGCCGATCTTGAAGCCGCCCTACGGGCGCGTGACCGCGCTCGATCTGAATCGCGGTGAGTTGAAGTGGACCCAGGCGATCGGCGACGGGCCGCGCAATCATCCGCTGTTGAAGGATCTCAACCTGCCGGCGCTGGGCGCCCCGATTCGCAACGCCGCGCTCGTGACCAAGAGCCTGTTGTTCGTGGCCATGGGCTCGGGCAATCTGGGTGGCGGGCGCAACCTGCCGGTCGGCGGCCGGCCGCTCAGCAAGCTCGCGCCCGAGCCGACCAAGCTGCGCGCGTACGACAAGGCGACCGGCGCGCCGGTGTGGGAATTCGATGCGCCGTCGCGGCCGCTGGCCGCGCCGATGACCTACATGGTTGGCGGCAAGCAGTATCTCGTCGTCGCCGCCGGCGGAGGTCCAGCGGCGGAACTTGTTGCGTTCACGTTGGGACAATGATCATGCGCCACACATTCGCCGCGATTCTCCTCCTGATCCCGTCGCTTGCCGTTGCGCAGGCGTTGCCGAATATCAACTCGTTGTCGGTCCGCTACAACTCGCAGAAGACGGCCGCAAAGGCCGAGGGCGAGCTGAAGGCGCAACTGGACGAGGTGGACAAGGCGATTGCCGACGCGCGCCGCATCGGCAACATCGGGGAGGTGCGCCGCCAGCTGGCGAAGGGCATGACGCTGTTGAGCCAGCAGGCGTGGACGCCGGCGCTCGATTACCGGCACTCGCTCGCGCTGCGCAGCGAGCACACCGTCATCGATTCATCGGTGCCGTATGCGTTCCGCCTCGAGCAGATTTACCGTCCCGCGATTGAGCTGACGCCGGCGCTCACGGCGCGGGTGTCGATCAGGAAGCGCGTGCCGCCAGCACGGGCCGGCGCACCCGCCGCGCCCGCGGTGCCACCGCGCGGCCTGGCGATGTTCGACGGGGTGAGCCGCGACCTGCGTGAGTCGCCGTTCGCCGCAGAAGTCGACCTGAGCGACGTCGAGGATGGCGCGTACATGCTCGCCGCCGAGGTGCTCGACGGCAGCACGTCGCTCGGCGCGGCCACGCTCGGCGTCGTGCTGCACAAGGGTCTCGACGCGAAACTGAAGGCGCTCGAGGGCGCGGCCGCCGCCGTGGCGGAAGGCGTTCGCGCCGACGTGATCTATCCGGCGGACGTGATCAAGAACGTGAATCGCGGCCGCATCGAGCTGGGCCTGTTCGACGTGCAGGCGGAGATCACCAAGGCCGAGACGATTCTCGCGGCGGCCAAAAGCGGCACGGATCCCTTCAAGGGCCGCACCGGCGATTTCGAACGTCACTACGTGTTGCAGGGCCCCAACGAAGTAATGCCGTACCGCGTGTACGTGCCCACCGGCTACGCGCCGGCGAAGCCGACCGCGCTGGTGATTGCGTTGCACGGCCTCGGCGCCAACGAGGACTCGTTCTTCGATTCGTACTCGCAGCTGCCGCCGCAGCTCGCCGAGAAGCATGGCTTCCTGATGGCGGCGCCGCTCGGCTTCCGCCCCGACGGTTTTTACGGCTCGACGATCATGGGCGCCCCCGATGCCGCCACGCGCCGGCGGACCGACTACAGCGAGAAGGACGTGCTGGAAGTGGTGCGGCTGATGAAGGCCGCCTACAACGTGGACGAGTCGCGCATCTACCTGATCGGCCACTCGATGGGCGCCATCGGCACGTGGGCGCTGGCCGCGAAGTACCCGGACATGTGGGCGGCGCTGGTGCCGTTCTCGGGCGTGGGCAACCCGGCATCGGCGGAGCAGATGAAGGGCATTCCACAGTTCGTGGTGCACGGCGATGCCGATAACACGGTGAACGTGTCGGGGTCGCGCAACATGGTGGCGGCGCTCAAGAAGGCCGGCGCGGCCGTGACCTACGTCGAGGTCGCGGGCGGCAGCCACACGGACATGGTGGTGCCGAATTTGCCGCTGGCCTTTGAGTTCCTGGCGAAGCAGAAGAAGTCAGGGCCAACGAGTTCGCAGAAATAATACTGCTGAGATCAATCCTGAGCCGCCGCCGGCCACGGTCGACCTGGCGTTGCGCGGCGGCGCCGAGGACGTGTTGCCCGCGATCGACCGCGAATTCAAATAGACAACACGAAGGACACGAAGGACACGAAGCCGGCGCGGTTAGTT
>JALDXK010000731.1:0-2991 GCA_032155105.1 Acidobacteriota bacterium | reverse complement strand
GGCCACGCTGGGCGCGTCGGCCGCCGATGCGGCGCAGCGCGCGCACATCTCGCCCGCCGTGCAGCTGCAGGACGAATCGATGGCCGCCTTCGCGGACGCCATCGCCGCCACATTCAGGAGATCGTAAGTGCGCCGAGGAGTCCGTGCCCCGTGCTGAAGCGGCCTATCTCCAGGGCATCAAATTCTCGATCCACGCAATTCGAGTGAGATCGTTGTAGATCACCGTCACCATCAGCGTCATCAGCAGGACGAAGCCGACAAACAGCATCTTCTCTTTCATCGCGAGGCTGAAGTCGCGGCGCGAGATCGTCTCGATCGCCATGATGAAGATGTGGCCGCCGTCGAGCACCGGGATGGGCATCAGGTTCAGCAGGCCGAGGTTGAGGCTGATCGATGCCATCAGCGTGAACAGCGCAATCCATCCCGCCTGCGCGGATTCGCCGGAGAGCTGGGCGATGCCGACCGGGCCCATCAGCTGCTTCGGCGAGGCCTCGCCGGTGAAGAGATCCTTCAGCGTGTTGATGATCAGCCCCGACATCTCGATGTTGCGCTGCACGCTCATGCCAATCGCCTCGAGCGGCGTCGGCGTGTATGAGACCACCTCGTCCCTTCCGTACATGCCGATGAGCGTCCGGTCGCCTTCGCGGTACGGCGTGACCGAGATGCTGTGATCGACGCCGTCGCGGCGCACGGTGAACACGAGCGGCTGGTCGCCGGGCTTCTGCGAGATCGTCTGCAGCAGCTGCGAGTAAAACACCATGCGCTCACCGTCGATGGCGCGGATCTCGTCGCCCACCTTGAGACCTGACGACTCAGCCGGCTTACCCTGGACAAATCCCGTGACGCGGGGATACACATCGGGCCGCACGCCGATGGTACCGACCTCGAAGCGCGCGTCGTTGCGGGTGCGCAGCTCGGTGAGATCGGGACGAATCTTCAGCCGCTGCTCGCTGCCATTGCGGATGATGACTACGTCGACCTCGCGCTCGGGCCGCCCCGCGACCGCGATGTCGAGGTGTTCCCACGTGCTGATGTCGGCGGTGCCGAACTGCGTGATCACGTCGCCGGGAACAATCCCGGCCCGCTCAGCGGGTGATCCGGGCTGCACCGCGCCAACCACGGCCGGGCGCTCGAGGTAGGCCAGCACGTCCGCGCCCTGCATCAGCACCACCGCCAGCAGCACCACGGCCAGCACGATGTTCATCGCCGGCCCCGCGATCAGGATCTGGAACCGCTGCCACTTCGACTTGGCCAGGAACTCATCGTCCTTGCCGGTGGGCTGGTCCTCGGGGTTCTCGCCGGCCATCTTCACGTAACCGCCGAGGGGGATGATGCTGACGCAGTACTCGGTGTCGCCGCGCTGCACTTTCAGGATCTTGGGACCGAAGCCGAGCGAGAACACCAGCACGCGCACGCCGTTCCATCGCGCGAGCAGGAAGTGGCCAAGCTCGTGGATGAACACGAGCACGCCGAGAACGAACAGGAACGCCAGTAAGGTAGTCACGATCAGTGCTTTCTATTTTTAACTTTTAATTTTTAACTTTTAATTCTAACTCTTTGGCTAGCTCGGCCGCGTGGGCCCGGGCCCAGGCGTCGACGCGCCGGACCTCGGCCAAGGTTGCCGCGGGCTCTGGCGTATGCGCGTCCATCGCCTGCTCGATGACCCTGGGAATCTGGGTGAAGCCCAGCCGTCCCTCCAGGAAAGACGACACGGCGACCTCGTTGGCCGCATTCAGGACGATCGGCAGGCTGCGTTCCGCTTCGAGCGCGCGGTAGGCCAGCTTGAGGCACGGGAAGTCGTCCCAGGCCGGCGGGTGAAATTCGAGCGGCTTGACGCGCGTGAGATCGAGGAACGGCACCGGCGCGTCCCAGCGGTCGGGATAGGCGAACGCGTACTGGATTGGCAGGCGCATGTCGGTGATGCCCATCTGCGCGATGATCGAGCCGTCCTTCAGCTCGACCATCGAGTGCACGATCGACTGCGGGTGCACCACCACCTCGATGCAGGACGAAGGCACGCCGAACAGCCAATGCGCCTCGATCACTTCGAGGCCCTTGTTCATCAGCGTGGCCGAGTCGATCGTGATCTTCGGTCCCATCTGCCATGTCGGATGCTTCAGCGCCTCTTCCGCCGTGACCGTCTCGAGCGTCGCCCGCGATCGGCCGCGGAACGGTCCGCCCGATGCCGTCAGGATCAGCCGCCGCAGCTCACCCTCCTTGCGGCCGTGCAGGCACTGGTGAATCGCGTTGTGCTCGCTGTCGACGGGCAGTACCGCTACGCCCTTGCGCCGCGCCGCATCCATGACGATGCCTCCGGCCATTACCAGCACTTCTTTGTTCGCGAGCGCGATGGTCTTGCCGGCTTCGATCGCGGCGAGCACGGCATCGAGCGCGGCCGTGCCAGACGAGGCGCACAACACGACGTCCACGTCAGGATGCGTGGCGATCTCGCACAGCCCGTCGTTGCCGACACAAGAGATCTCCGCCGGTGATCCGCCGAGCGCGGCGCGCAGCTTGTCCATCGCCTCGCCGGTGGCCATCGCTACC
This sequence comes from Acidobacteriota bacterium, assembly GCA_032155105.1. Lineage (GTDB taxonomy): Bacteria > Acidobacteriota > Vicinamibacteria > Vicinamibacterales > UBA2999 > 12-FULL-67-14b. The sequence continues at coordinate 444 of JALDXK010000731.1, read as the reverse complement.
GCGCGCGGCCGGAACTCGAGGATCTGCTTCACCATCGCGCCGACGTTCGTTGCCGCGGCGATCGCCACCACCTCCACGCGATCGGCGTGCGTGCGCGCGACGTCCAGGGCGCTGGTGCCGATCGATCCCGTTGAACCGAGTATGGCGATGCGGATCATGCGCTCAGATGCTGCGGAGGAAAAAATAAAACACCGGCGCGGCGAACAGCAGCGCGTCGATGCGATCGAGCACCCCGCCATGGCCGGGAATCAGCGTGCCGCTGTCCTTCATGTCGGCGGCGCGCTTGAGCATCGACTCGAACAGGTCGCCGATGATGCCCGCCACGACGATACCGAACCCGAGGCTCAGGTGCCACCACCACGGATACGCCGGCAGCCAGTAGGCGAGTGTCGCGGTCGGCTCGAGGACGAATGCCCAGCTGGCGGCGAACTCGCCCGATGCGGC
>JALDXK010000730.1:0-3012 GCA_032155105.1 Acidobacteriota bacterium | reverse complement strand
GTTGAAGTTCGTGGCGAGCGTCTCGGTCAGCAGCCGCTCCATCTCCACGTAGCCCCGATCGCGCGCGATCTCCACCGGGCTGTCGTCGAACCACAGATCCATCGGGTTGTGATCGTGCTCGAGCAGGAATCGCGCGATGTCGACGCGATTCTCGCGAACGGCGAAGTAGAGGGGCTTGCGATAGGTGTAGTGGGCGCGCGCCAGCGACGGATCCCTGGCGATGAGCGCGCGAACGGCGTCGAGATCGCCGGAGATGCAGGCCTGGATCAGCGCCCAGAGGTCGGTTCCGCGGCCCGGCGACCACAGCAGCTTGTCATCGGATTGCAGCGCGGCCGGTCGCAGCATGCGATGTGCCGCCGGCTGGAGCGACTCGACGTGGTGTACGAGATTCGGCCAACTCTCGAAGCCGTACTCGCGCGCCAGCGCGTGCTGCGCCGCGGCGAGCGTCACGGCCGGATCGGCGGCGCGCAGCGTGTCGAGATGTTCTTTGGCCTGTTTGCGTAGCTGTTCGAGCGACGGGCGTTCCGGCAGATGACGGGAGGGGGTGATCGACACGACGATCTCCTTTCGGATATCGCCCGCGTCCGCTCGACGGGCTGAAAGAAGATCGCGAATGGTGATCGACGTCTGACCCAGGTGGGCTCGGCCCTTCCCGCGGACGGGGTGCGTCCTGAACGCGCCCCGATTGTAGGCGCGATCGGCGGAGTGACGCAATCACCCGCGCTACTGCTGATCCAGGCCTTGCGTGATAGAACCGTCCCGGATCCATGATCGATCGTCTGGTGTCCGACGTCGTTCCGGCCCTCAGAAGTCTCCGCGCCGCTCCGGCAATTCCCCTGGCGGCTGTTCTCACGACGTCGCTCGCCGTGGCCATGAACCTGGCCATGGCCGGCCTGATCGATCGCGCATTGCTCAGCCCGCCGGAGTTTGTCGTCGATCCACAGCAGGTCTTTACGGTGGGATTCGAAGTCAGCTCGCCTTCGGGTGAGAAGGGCATCGCGGGCACAGCGTCCTATCTCACGTTCGAAGCCGCGCGGGATCGGGTGACGAGCGTCACTGCGGCGGCGTGGCATCACTCCAGAACCAGCGTCGGTATTGGCGGCAGCCGCGTTCCCGTGAGAGCCATGGGCGTCACGGGTGCATATTTCAACATGCTCGGCGCGCGCGCTGCCGTTGGACTCACGCTGCTCCCCGACGACGATCGACCCCCAGTGGGCGCGCCGGTTGCCGCGTTCGCCCATTCCGTCGCCGAGCGCCGGCAGGAGATTGCCGTTCGCCTCGCGGTCGGCGCGTCTCGACAACGAGTCCTGTTGATGATGCTGTTCGAAGGGACCGCGGTCGCGGGGCGGGGGGCCATCAACGGCATCGTCGTTGCGACGCTCGTCGGATGGGCGGCGCAGTGCATCATCTTCGATCTGTCGAGTCCCGGCCTCCTCGTGATCGCCGCCGCGATGTTGATGGTGCTGGTCGTCGCGGCCGTTGCGACCTGGCTGCCCGCACGGACCGCCTCGCGGGCGGATCCGTGTGAACTGTTGCGGCGTGATTGAGGACACGCGCTTATGATGTGACGTCATGCACGTCACCGATGGGGCGAGTGATCATGAACTGAGGCAGTTCCGCCTCTCCAGGTTCGGCCTGGTGCTGTCGGTGATCTGCGTTGGCTTCATCGGCGTCAACATCTCCCTCTCCTTCTGGATGGATCGCCGTCTCTTGTTCAGCGGCAGCAGCGCGCTGCTGTTGGTCGCGAGCGCGGCATTCGGTGTGTTGTGGATGCTGCTGCGTGGCGCGCCGCGATCGCGCCAGTTCGTGCGTGTCGTGGAACTGGCCACCCTCTTCGTCGGCACGGCGGCGTTCTCGGCGATTGCGCTGGTCGTGCACATGCTGGCGAATCCGGACATGCTCGTGCGAACGCTGTTGACGTACATGCTGCTGGTGTACGCCGTGTACGTGCCGTCCACGGCCCGACACACGCTGCTCATCGCGGGGCTCGTCACGGTGCCGATGCTCACCAGCATCTTTATCGCCTTCTCCGCGTGGGATCCCGCACTGCATGACCCGCCCGCCGCGCCCTGGCCGAAAGGCCAGATCGGAGACATGGCCTATCCCGCAACACTGGTGACGGCTTTTTTCTGGGCGATCGTGGTCGCGATGGCCGCGAGCTTTTCTCACACGATTTATGGCCTGCGCCAAGCCGTGCGCGACATCCGGAGCCTGGGGCAATACACGCTCGAGGAAAAGCTCGGTGAAGGCGGCATGGGCGTCGTCTACCGAGCCTCACATGGCATGCTCCGGCGGCCGACCGCGATCAAACTTCTACTGCCGGATCGCGCCGGCGCGGAGGCCCTGACGCGGTTCGAGCGGGAGGTGCGTCGTACAGCGATGCTCACCCATCCCAACACAGTGACGGTCTTCGACTACGGCCAAACCACGGACGGAGTGTTCTACTACGCGATGGAATTACTGGAAGGCGCGTCCCTTCAGGAGATCGTCGAGGTCGACGGTCCGCAGCCCGCCGAACGTGTCATCCATCTTCTGGAGCAGGTCACGGGCTCACTGGCAGAAGCACACGACGCCGGCCTGATTCATCGCGACATCAAGCCCGGGAACATTCTGGTGGTCGATCGTGGCGGCATCGCCGATCTCGTGAAGGTCGTCGACTTTGGTCTCGTCAAGGACGTACGCGGGGGCGGGGCTGCCGAGGCCACGATCACCACCACCGACGCCATCACCGGCACGCCGCACTACATGGCGCCTGAGACCATTAGCGCTCCCGATACCGTCAATGCGCGCGCGGACATTTACGCCGTGGGCGCCGTTGGATACTGGCTGCTGACGGGCACGCACGTGTTTCCTGGGAATACGGTTATGGAAGTGCTCGCGCACCATCTGCATTCCGCACCGGAGAAGCCATCAGCCCGCCTGGGCGTCGCGGTCGAGCGTGATCTCGAGAAAGTGTTACTCGGCTGCCTCGCCAAACGGCCGGAGGATCGCCCGGCTTCCGCGCAAGTACTC
>JALDXK010000729.1:0-3047 GCA_032155105.1 Acidobacteriota bacterium | reverse complement strand
TCCTCGTTCACGGCGATCTGGCTTTCGATCCTGACTCCCCAGATGGAAATACCCTGCCGACTACTCGTGAGTAATCAACACCCTCGATTGCGTGTGTCGAGTGTGATGAAATGCGGGCGCCGAACTCACGAGAGAAACGCGCTCGTAGTTGGTCACGCAGATCAAATCGTCAGTACGAGTCGCCGCACTTCATCGAACCAACTCGAATTTTCCGCCCAGGCGAAGTACGGCCCTGCGGGCGAGACGCTGTAAACAACGACCGCGAACGCGGTAGCTTGCACGCTCGAACGTGTAAACCCTTCGATCGCCCCGCTATCGAGCAATCGTCGCGGTCCAGTCCGTAACAACGACGATGGGCGGAGTGATGGCCTGTTCTCCGGACGCCGGGACGTTGATCAAGAAGCGGTCACCGCTCTTCGACGGCACGAACGAATTCATCCCCGTGTCGGCAAACAGCGGCTGCGGCTTGCCGACTTGAAGCCCGGAGCCGGCAGAAATTGGGACGGCGACGAGCCGCTGATCGGCTGAGATGTAAAAAAGCTCGCGGCCGTCCCGCCGCCAGCGCGGAGTGGTGCCGCCCTCGGTCGAGATCTGGTACTTCGCACCGGAGGCCGGGATGGCCTGGATATAGATCTGATCCCGGCCCGATTCATCCGATTGATACGCCATCCACTGCTGTTTGTCTCCCGCGTCGGGAAAGAACTGGCCGTCCTGTTCGGTGAACGGAGTCTGCAGGTAGACAACGGGCTTGCGTTCACCAGTCAACGGCAGGAGCCAGAGATCGAACTCTGTCTGCGCTGCCTGCGCCGTGTACGCGATGAAGCGGCCGTCGGCCGACCAGTCCGTGGCCTGCACTGAGCGGCCGCCATGAAGCAGCGACTCCTCCTTCTCGCTACCAGTCACGGGCTTCTGAAAGATGTCGTACGAATACCCGCCCACATCCGCGCCGGAAATAGCGATGCGCGTCCCATCGGGTGACCAAACAGGGTTGCGGACGAGGGCGCCCCGGAACGTGAAACGGCTCAACACGCCTCGCGTCAAATCCTGCAGCCACACCTCGCCGATTGTCGCCAAGGCAGGCGCGATCCTCATCGCGAGTGTCTTCCCGTCGGGCGACACGGAATACGGGTTCTGAATCTCGGTCGGCTTCGTCGCGGTATCCAGGCGCTTGCCGGATCGATCCACCCACACGAGCTCGCGGCGGACCGTAGTCCCACCCGTTCGGTAGGCGAGCGCGCCGTTGTCTGACACGGTGAAGGCGCCGAACGTATTCAGGTTGGCACCGAGGGGCACCCCCTCCGCCACCGGAAACACGTCGCCTTCCATCTCGAGCCGGTCTGGGTCGAACTTCTGCGCCAGCAACGTGACGTTGCGGCGGAACACGAGAAGCCCGCGGCCACCCGGACGCGCGGCGTAAAGCGCATTGGTGAAGTCGGGCAGCAGCCGAACCGGCTCTCTACCGTCGAGTGAGCCCACGTACACGCCGGCGGCATCGGCCCGGCTCGTCCCCACGTTGAACAGGAAGTGACGGCCGTTGGGAAGAAACGACGGGTAGCGATGGCCCTCGTTCACACCCGCGGGCAACATCGTGACCGGAACGGGGCTGCCACCAGTTGACGCGATGCGCAGGATCGGAGAAGCGGTGCTCGCGGAAAAGAGGATGGTGCCGTCGCGGCTCCAGCTGCCGCCCCGGCCGCTGATCGCGTCACAGAGCGACTGTGGCGGCCCGCCAACCAGCGCAATCGTTTTCAGCTTGCCTTGCGCGAAGAACCCAAGGCGCTGACCATCGGGTGACCAGAACGGGAACGAGGCCCCTTCGGTGCCCGGGAGCACACGCGACTCGAGCGCATCCATCGGCCGCACCCACAATTGCAACGGATTGCCCGTGATGAACGCCAGATACCGTCCGTCCGGCGAGAGCGCGAACATCTGCGCGGGCGTGTTGCCGGGCGTGGACACTTCGAATCGCAGCGCCCCCCGGGCGGGCGACGCCCGCGGCGCGTACAGAAACGACAGTCCCAAGGCTGCCAGCAGCAGTGCGGACACGGCCGGCCAGAGCCACGATGTCCGACGCGGGCGAGCTGGCACCGGGGCGTTCAGAAGCAGGCCGATGTCGCCGATGTCGCGCAGGCGCTTGCGCGGATCCTTCTCGAGACAGCGCTGGATGAGCGGCCGTACGCCGGGCGGCACGCGGTCCAGGTTCGGTTCGTCTTTGATGATGTTCGCAAGGACGTCCCCTACCTCGTCCCCCTTGAACAACCGCTGGCCCGTGAGCATCTCGTAGAGGACCACACCGAACGCCCAGATGTCGGTGCGGCGATCGACAGGTCTGCCCCGCGCCTGCTCGGGACTCATATAGGCGGCCGTGCCGAGCACGACGCCGGCGCGCGTCTGCGCTGGTGTCGTGAGCGTCGGCGAGTGCGACAGTGCTGATCCGATTGCGCTCGGCTCGACGGCCAGGACCTTGGCGAGGCCGAAGTCGAGCACCTTTACCGTGCCGTCCGGGCGCACCTTGATGTTGGCCGGCTTCAGATCGCGGTGGATGACGCCCTGCTCGTGAGCGGCTTCGAGCGCCTCGGCAACCTGCTTCGCGATAGACAGCGCTTCGTCAACTGGGATCGGGCCTTCAGCGATGCGTTCCGCGAGCGTCGGCCCCTCGACCAACTCCAGGACCAGCGCCGTCAGTCGGTCGGATCTCTCAAGTCCGTGGATCGCCGCGATGTTCGGATGACTCAGGGCTGCCAACGTCTTCGCTTCACGATCGAAGCGTGCGAGTCGTTCCGCGTCGGCCGCCATCGACGCCGGCAGCACCTTAATTGCCACTTGCCGGGCAAGATTGGTGTCGGTGGCTCGATAGACCTCGCCCATCCCGCCCACTCCGATCTGGGCGCCGATCTCGTACGGGCCGATACGACTGCCTGGGGTCAGAGACAAGCGGGGACGGGCGTGATTATACGGAAACTCGACGTGCTAGTGAGATTACTCCTGCAATACGGCGCAGTGGCTCTCGATCCTGACTCGCCAGATGGAAATACCCTTGCCGACTT
>JALDXK010000728.1:0-3062 GCA_032155105.1 Acidobacteriota bacterium | reverse complement strand
ATGGTGAGCGTGGAGACGAACACCACGGCGAGGATGATGCCGAAGGTGACGGCGAAACGGCGGGCGATGCGGTACGTGGTCCGTAACGCCGCGATCACTTTCTCGCGCATGCTACTCCACGACCAGCAACACCGCGCCGGCATCCACCGACTGTCCCTCGATGACCGACACGTCGCGCACCCGGCCGTCACGCGCGGCCCGGAGCTCGTTCTCCATCTTCATCGCCTCGACGACCACGAGGCCCTGTTTCGCCGTCACCTGGTCACCGGCCTTCACGAGCACGCGGACGATCTTGCCGGGCATCGGCGCCGTCACGGGTTGCAGACCGGAGCCGGCCTGGCCTGTCCTGAGCGAAGATGACGCGCCGCGGCGTGTCATCGAAGTCGAAGGACGGACCTGGACCGCAATCGTGCGTCCCGCGACGTGAACGTCGAAGTCACCCCCTCCTTCGCCATTGCTACGGCGCGCAACGGGCGGCACCCCAAACGCGGCGTCGAACGAGCGGACCGGCTGGGGGTCGGAGGGCGACTGCACGAGCAGCGAGAGCGCGCCGTCGCTGATGCGGCGGGCGTCGACAATGTGGCTGCGGCCATCGAGCAAGACATGCAAGACCGCGCCTTTGCGGACCACGCTCACCGTGCGCACGCGATCGCCGACGGCCACCTCGAAGATCATCGCAGGGCTTCCGCGCGGCCGGCGTCGCGCCAGCGGCTGGGGGCGAGCGCGACCGCCGCGCCGTTGGCAGCGGGCTTCATGAACACGTACACCGCGGCGGCAATCGCCGCGAGATCCTCGTGCGCCGGTTCGATCGCCTGCAGCGTGGCGCCATTGCCGCCGAGCTTGCGATCGATGAACGAGGTGTCGAACCGGCCGGCCTTGAAATCCGGATCCTCGAGAATCCACTTGAAGAACGGGATCGTGGTGCGGATGCCGCGCACTTCGTACTCCGCCAGCGCGCGGCGCATGCGCTGCAGCGCGTGGTCGCGGCCGTCGCCCCACGTGATCAGCTTCGAGATCATCGGGTCGTAGAAAATCGGCACCTCGCCGCCTTCATACGCGCCGCTGTCGTCGCGCACGCCCGGTCCCTGCGGCACGCGCAGCCCCTGGATGCGGCCCGGCGACGGCAGGAAGCCGTTCTCGGGATCCTCGGCATAGATCCGGCATTCGATCGCGTGCGCCTTCGGCGTCAGCAGCGACACCGGATCGAGCGTCAACCGCTCACCGCGCGCGATGCGGATCTGCCATTGCACCAGGTCGACGCCCGTCACCATCTCGGTGATCGGATGCTCGACCTGCAGCCGCGTATTCATCTCGAGGAAATAGAACGACCCGTCGGCGTCGAGCAGGAACTCAATGGTGCCGGCGTTGGTGTAGCCCACGCCTTTCGCCACCGCAGCCGCCGCCGCGGTCATGCGCTGGCGCAGCTCAGTCGAGACCGCCAACGACGGACTCTCCTCGACGACCTTCTGATGGCGCCGCTGGATCGAACACTCGCGTTCGACGAACGGCAGCACCGTGCCGTGATGATCGCCCAGCAGCTGCACTTCGATGTGACGCGGCGAGATGATGCGCCGCTCGAGGTACACCGCGCCATCGCCGAACGCCGACAAGGCCTCGGAACGGGCGGCGCGCAGGGCGCCCGGGAGATCGGCGGGCGCGGCGACCATGCGCATGCCCTTGCCACCGCCGCCGGCCACCGCCTTCAACATCAACGGATAGCCGATGCCCTCGGCAACCTTCAGCACCTCGTCGTCCGAGGCGCTATCGCTCATCGGTTCCTCGGTACCGGGCACCACGGGGACGCCGGCCCTAATCGCCGCCTGGCGGGCCGCCGTCTTGCTGCCCATCAGCGTGATCGCTTCCGGCGTCGGGCCGATGAAGATCAGTCCCGCATCGCGGCAGGCTGCCGCGAAATCTTCGTTCTCAGCGAGAAAACCATAGCCGGGATGCACGGCGTCGGCGCCGGACTGGCGCGCGACGTCGATGATCGCATCGATGCGCAGATAACTTTCGCGCGGCGCGCTGGGCCCGACGGGCCACGCCTCGTCCGCCAGCCGCACGTGCAGCGCCGCACGATCGCACTCGGAGTAGATGGCCACCGTGGCGATTCCCATGTCGCGGCACGCACGAATCACCCGTACCGCAATCTCGCCGCGGTTCGCGACCAGGATCTTGTTCATTAGGCCGAACCGCTTTCTATTCTATCAGTTACAGTTTCGTCCTACCCTCGATCACATTCGTAAGTCCCTTCTTCGCAATCCGAACCGAAACGCCAATTTGTTCGACGCCGCCACTACCACCCAGTGGCGCGAGCCTTGCTCGCCCTCACATCGGAGGCATGCTGATGGCTTGCCGATTTCTCACGCCGGTCATCGCGGCGGCGGCACTGGCAGCGGTGCTGGGACTGCCCGGCAGCGCGAGCGGAGACGACACACCGGGACAGGTGTGGCTCGCCGTCAACGCGGATCAATCGGGCGCGGGCTCGTCGGCCTGGGGCCGGTTGAGTGTCAAGAACGGGATGCTGACATTCCATGGACGACGCCGCTCGCGAACGTCACGCGCATTACCCCCATCAGGGGTTCGCAGCACACCTTCGCCATCGAAACCGTGACGGGACACGTGCTGCGCCTCTACATCCTCGACCAGCACATGCTCCCGGTTGCTCCCAAGCGGACCATCCAGGTGTTGCAACGCGCGATACGTGAGGCGCCGCCAGTACGGCCGCCGGTGCTCACCGCGAGGGCGGCGCCGAACAGCATCCGTTAGTCGATCTCAGCGTGCACCACGAACCGCTGTGGCGCATCCCCGATGAAATAGAACGGGTAGCAGGTAATCAGCGTGAGGGACCGCGTGGACCGCGGCGCCAGCACGGAGACATCGTCCGGGTCCACGATCGACGTGCCGACAACGCGATAGCGAAAGGCATCACGCGACGTGCGAATGCGTATCTCATCGCCGACCTTGATGTCCCTGAGCGGGCGAAACAGGCCGTCACGATGGCCGGCGATCGCGCTGTTGCCGGCTTCCCATGGCAACGGCGTGTCCGGCAGGTGGCCCACGGC
>JALDXK010000727.1:0-3073 GCA_032155105.1 Acidobacteriota bacterium | reverse complement strand
TGAGTGTACTCGGTGGCAGCACAAGCGGTTCGAATGTCGTCGAGGCTCGGGTTCATCAGGATTCGGACGTGTTCCATTACATGGCCGACCCGCTCTTCGGCGGTGGCGGCCCAGGTCACCCAGGGCTCGAGCGCGCGTCGGATGGCGTCGAGGTGCTCCTGGGCCGGGACGGCGGCCACATCGTTGGGACTGGCGGCGACAAACAAAATGCGCGGGCGACGATTCCAATCCACGGCTAGCGGGCGCCCCCGGCGTATCTCCCGGGTGAGGGCAATCGGCGTGTCCACCTGAAGGAAGAGCGGCTGACCGGAGCTGGGAAATCCGGGCGGCGCGGTGGCCAACTCGAACGGGATCAGGGCAAGCTCAGAACCGGAGACGACCAACCGGAGATTTATAATTATGTCCTTGCCCTGACGGGCTGCAGTAATCTCGGGACTCAGGGCCGGCACGCTGGCCATTACCCTCCCCACGTCCATCCCGAGGTCGAGGACCTCGGCCTCGCGTTGTTCGGCTGAGATCACCGATTCCGCCGACCAGTAGCGGAGCCGCCCGAGGCGGATGAGGAGTTGCCGGTGCTCAATAGGTATGTGCACGGTGACCGGCCCTTCACCCCCGCATAAGGCGATGTAGGGGGTGAGTGGAGAAAGGAGTTGGTTGTGCGCCGGACCGGCGCGAAGCATCTCGAGGATCACGGTTTGGATTTCCGCCATCGCTATCGCCTCCAGAATTCTGATCCATCGACCGGATCGAGATCGACCGCCCCCGGCCGCACGTCGCGGACGTGGCATAGTACCCCGTTCACGCCCTCCGGGCGCGAGGAAATCCGCACCACGCTAGTGCGATCGAGCACGAAGGACTCGCGTCCTCCAGCTGCCGTTGGGATGGTCGCACGGTCGAGGGTATCCATCTTGCCGTCGGCGAGTGTCTGGTAGACCTCGCGGAACGCGTCAGTGTTGTCGAGCACGAAGTCGGTAAAACGGAGCAAGCGAATCCACGTGCCGCAATTGTAATAGTAGCGGTCGGCGCCGTCCTGAATGCGAACGGCGCGCTCAAGGTGGGTGTGGCCGGTGACGACGAAGTCCACGGTCGACCCGACCCTATTCGTCACATCACGGAAGGTCTGATCGCGCTCGGTAATATCGAAGGAGCGGTCCTTGGCGAGCCAGTCCTTGAGCGCTCGGCGCAACGCCTCTGCGGGCTCGACCCCCCGCAGGCGATCCCACACCATTTCCCGCATCCCCAGCGTCTCCGGTGTGCCGGTGGCGCCTGACTGACGGCGCGAGGGGTCAGCCAGCGAGTGCTCCGCCTGGCGGAGCATGTCGGTGGGATCGTTGGAGGCAGCCGCGGAGTCGGGACCTTGCACTGCGGAGAGGAGATTTGGGCCGAGTAGCTGCGGCAGGCTCGGCGCCTGCGGCTGAGCCATGCCGGCCGTCCGCGGGTCCTCGGCGGATAGCCAGCCCCGAAGCTTGAGAGTGCCCCTGATCCGGCTCAGGTATGCCGAGAGCGCGCTAGCGATTTTCTCGATCTTGGCGGCTTGCCCCGGGTCGAGAACGAAAAGCGTGCCGAGGGCCGCCTGGGTCTCCGGCTTGAGGAGGTCGATCCAGGCGTACTTGCGCTTGACGCTGTTCATCACGTCCTTGACGAGCTGGGTACCCCCGTTGGGCACCCACTTGGTGCGATCGAACGGCGCGCCGGCGTTCTGGCTGATCGCAAGCTCTCGGAGAGCATCGTAGTCAACGATGTTCCAGGCATCGACCTCGTTGCCATGGGTGCAGAAAACGCGAGCCTGGCCGACCAGGCAGGCAAAGCCCATACCCTGGGTGGCAAAGGCGATGCGTCCCTGTGCCGAATCGTCGTCCCCGGCGAGGCGGTTCCTGATCGAGGCCTCGACGCTCGGTAACACCATCTCGATGTCGTGGTTTCCGATCACGATCACGAGCCGGCGCCCCGGTTCGTGCACGAAGGCGGCCAGCCCGTCCCAGATCGGTGCGAACGCCGGATCCCGGTAGATCCGGTCCATCATACGCGGCGCCTCGTCCATGGCGACATAGCCTTCGATGTCCTCGGCCAGTGAGTCAACAACGTCGCCATTGAGAACAAGGCCCACACGTTCGCCCGGGCGGACCGTTGCCAGTTGTCGGATCAACGTTCCGAGGCGAGGGCCCCGGTTGAGGATTTGAAAATTGGGAGGACCTCCCATGTGAATGTCCGAAACCACGTATAGCTCGTCGAAGCGAGAGAGGATAAAGTCACTCATACCAGACGCTCCTTGTATCCGTGCACGATGAGCGGGCCCGCCAACGGGCGAGGTTCACCGACCAATAATTAATGGTGGGATCGTAGCAGAGAAAAAGAATTGGCCCGGTAACCGATTTTTGCGCAGAGAGTATCCGATAGTAAGCCATTATGTCAAACCTGTGTAAATAGAATGTTGACAGGCCATTGAAGACGCTGTTAGTCTCCGTCTACCCCAAGGGGAAATTGATCGCCCGTCGATTAACAGGAGGGTCCGATGACAGCGATGGCTAATACGCTCCCGGATCGTATGGATCCTGTTCTCGATCTGCTCAATCAGCGACCGCGGGAGAATTGGTCCTGGAAATTTGAACCCGAGGCCCCTGGTCATAGCGCCGTGAACGCCGTCGCTCTTTGCAACGCGGCGCTCCTGACCTATTCCGATAGCGGCAGCGTCAGACGGTTTCTGTCGAAATGGCAGTTTCCCGACGTGCGTATTCTCCGTGGGTTCCACACTCAAGGCTTCATCGCGCGACAAGGCAATACCCTGATTGCGGCCTTCCGCGGCACCGAACCGATCAATGCCAGCGATTGGCTTACGGACGTCAACTATCATCAATGTGAGCTCCTCCCGAGTGTGCCCGGTCGGGTGCATCAGGGATTTGCTCACGCGCTTGAGGAAGTTAGAGAGCCGATGCTTAATGCGGTCGCAGAGCTTTCAGGCGGCGGTGTAACACAAACGTTCATCACGGGTCACAGCTTAGGAGGTGCACTTGCGGTGCTCGCTGCATCCGTTCTGCAATCTCAAGGTACCCAAAGGATCGCCGCTGTCTACACA
>JALDXK010000726.1:0-3078 GCA_032155105.1 Acidobacteriota bacterium | reverse complement strand
GTCTTGCGGCGAGCCGACATTCGGCGGCAGTATAACGGCAGTCGGCAGTCGGCAGGCGACAGTCGACAGTTAAGAGTTGGAAATGACCGCACTGTGGATCGTGACGCTCGCGGCGCTGGTTGTGGCGGTGGTCGCTTACGTGCAAGCTCGGCGCACGGCGCGGCAGCTGGCGCAGGTTACTGAGATGTACTGGCAGCTCAAGTTCGATCACGGCGAGCTCAAGGCCAAGGTGGATCCTGCATCGCCGCCGGCTGCCGAGCCCAGGCAGACCTTCGTCCCTTTGACCAACCTTCGCTCCGGCGAGTCGAGCCAGCCACGAGACCAACGCTGACGCGGCCGTAACTTGACGCCCCAACAAGTTCCGGGAGACAGTGAGAGATTGTGGCTAATGAGTACGACGTTGTCGTTATCGGCGCGGGCACTGGCGGATACGTCGCCGCCATTCGCGCCGCGCAGCTGGGCCTCAAGGTGGCAGTGGTCGAGAAGCAGAAGACCCTCGGCGGCACGTGCCTCATCTGGGGCTGCATTCCCACCAAGGCATTGCTCGAGCACGCGCACGCGCTGAAGATCGCGCAGGCCGCGAAGGAATGGGGACTCACCGGTGTCGACGGGGCAGCCGTGTCGATCGACATGCCGGCCGTGCACGCGCGCAAAGACAAGATGATCGCGGGCCTCACCGGCGGCATCGAGATGCTGTTCAAGAAGAACAAGATCGACTGGATCAAGGGCACGGCACGACTCACCGGCGGCCTTGCCGTTGAGGTGACGCTGCACGATGGCGGCACGCAGCCGCTCGCCGCGACGAAGGAAATCATCGTCGCCACCGGGTCGGCGGCGCGCAGCGTGCCGGGCATCGAGGTCGACCGCAAGAAGATCATCTTCAGCGACGAGGCCATTCACCTCGGTGCAGTGCCGAAGTCGATCGCGATCATGGGCAGCGGCGCCGTCGGCGTCGAGTTCGCGTCGATCTTCAAGAGCTACGGCAGCGACGTCACGGTGATCGAACTGCTGCCGCGCCTGGTGCCGGGCGAAGACGAAGCCGTGTCGGCCGAACTCGAGCGCTCGTTCAAGAAGAAAACCGTCAAGGTGATGACCGGCGCGAAGGTGACGTCGGCGAAGTCCGGCGCGAAGGGCGTGGACATCGACGTGCAGGGGGCCGACGGCAAGACGCAGAAGCTGAACTTCGAGCTGCTGCTCGTGGCCACCGGCCGCGGCCCGGTCACCGAAGGCCTGGGCGCCGAGAAGCTCGGCATCAAGATGGATCGCGGTTACATCGTGGTCGATCCGCTGTTCAAGACCAGCGTCCCCGGCATTTCCGCCATCGGCGACGTGATCACGATGGGCGGTCCGCACTACCAGCTCGCGCACGTGTCGTCGATGGAAGGCATCCTGCTCGCGGAGCGGATCGCCGGTCACACCGTGCAGCCCATCAACTACGATCACGTGCCGCGGTGCACCTACACCGAGCCCGAGATCGGCAGCGTCGGGCTCACCGAGGCGCAGGCCAGGGCACAGGGCCACGACGTGCGCGTTGGCAGCTTCCCGTTCCGCGCGCTGGCGCGGGCGCGCATGGCCGGCGAGACCGACGGGTTCGTGAAGATCGTGGCCGAGAAGAAGTACGACGAGATTCTCGGCGTGCACATCATCGGGCCGCGCGCGACCGAGCTGGTCGCCGAAGCGGTCATGGCGCTGCGCATGGAAGTGACGGTCGAGGAATTGATCAAGACGATCCACGCGCACCCGACGATGTCGGAGGCGGTCGGTGAGGCGTCCCATGCCGCGCACGGTGCGGCCATACACATTTAGGTCTTGGGACCTGGGACTTGGGAGGTTCTGCCCAAGCCCCAAGCCCCAAGCCCCAAGCCCCAAGTCCGAAGTCCCGAGATCGAGAGTTCTTATGGCCACACCAGTTGTCATGCCGCAGATGGGCGAGTCCATCGCCGAAGGAACGATCGTCCGCTGGATCAAGAAGGTCGGGGATTCGGTCGATCGCGACGAGCCGTTGTTCGAGATCTCCACCGACAAGGTCGACGCCGAGATCCCCTCGCCCGCCGCAGGCGTGCTGACCGCGATCCAGGTGAAGGAAGGCGAAACGGTCCCGGTGAACAGCGTCGTCGCCACGATCGGCGCCGCCGGCGACGTCGCGACGCCCCCATCGAACGGAGCGAAGGCCTCCGAGAAAGCAGACGCCACCGGAACGCCTGGCCCCACCGTTGCAGCGCCTGCTTCACCCCCGACCGCGAACCAGGTTGCAGGTGAACGGTCGTCCGCCGAAGCTCTGGCGAAGGCGGACCACGGCGAAATGTCGAGTGGTCGCGAAAGTGGACCGCAGTTATCCGCCGCTGAGCTGAGGCAGAAGTCATCGCCGCTCGTGCGCAAGATCGCGAAGGAGCACAACGTCGACATCACGCAGATCAGCGGATCGGGGATCGGCGGACGCGTCACCAAGCAGGACATCCTGGGGTTTATCGAATCCTTCGACTCGCGTTCCAGCCCCGCCGCGGCCGAAACGCTCGCTCAGGGTGGGTCTCACTCCGTTCGACCCACAGGTGACATCGCACCAGTGCCCAAGGGGCTTGGCGACGAAGTCGTGCCCATGTCCGTCATGCGCAAGAAGATTGCCGAGCACATGATCGTCAGCCGGCGGACCTCGGCGCACGTCTACTCGGTGTTCGAGGTCAACTACTCGCGCGTCGATCAGATTCGCAAGCAGAAGAAGGACGAGTACGAGCGGATGGGCGCGAAGCTGACCTTCACGTCCTTCATCGCCAAGGTCGTGGTGGACTGCCTGCGCCGCCACAAGGTTGTCAACGCCTCGATCGACGGCGACCACATCGTCTACCGCAGCGACATCAACCTCGGCATCGCCGTGGCGCTGGAGCACGGCCTGATCGTGCCGGTGGTGAAAGGCGCGGGCGAGAAGAACATTCTCGGGCTGTCGAAGTCGATCCAGGACGTGGCCGATCGCGCAAGGGGCAAGAAGCTCAGTCCCGAGGAAGTGCATGGCGGCACGTTCACCATCACCAACCCGGGAAATTTCGGCGCGCAGTTCGGCCTGCCGATCATCAACCAGCCGCA
>JALDXK010000725.1:0-3081 GCA_032155105.1 Acidobacteriota bacterium | reverse complement strand
GGCATCGAGGTCGTCGCCGTGCTGCCGGCCACGAAGGTCAAGGTGACCGCGGCCACCGCCAGCCGCACGACTACGCCATGGATCACCGTATCAAACGCCTCTAGAAGAAGAACACCGCCGCGGCGGCGAAGCCATTGAACGATTTCCGCTCTTCGTCGGAGACGATGAACGACCGGTTCAGTGGGATCGAACGATACCATTCACCCTTGATCGCGACTTGTGCGAACGGACGGTAATTCACACCGGCCAGGTGCCGCTGCTCCGCGCGCTGCAGCCGCGGGCTCTCGAGCTGCTCGACCCGGTAGAACCCGATCCAGTCCTCGTGCAGCTGCACGGCGGGCTGGAAGTAATAGCCGGTACGCTTCACGCCTCCAGACTCGCCGCGCGCATATTCGCCGTTGACGAGCAGGCGGCTCAATTCGAGCTGGCCTTCGAAGCCGTTGACGTCATCGTCTTCGAGCTCGACACCTTCGCGCGCCGTCCTGCCCCGGTACAGGTCCGCGGCGACATCAAGCCGCTTGAGCGCTCCACCGGTCGGAAAGCGCACCTGGACGCGGGCGCCCCACGCCTTGCCGTCCTGCAAATCAGCCTGGGCGTTGCCTTCGAAGTTGTTGTTGCTCGCGTACACCGAATAGCCGACACCGAATTCCGAGTTGCCAGACGGGCGAGTGATCTGTCCGCGCACCATCACGCCAACCAGCTCCGGCGGGAATAGCTCGCGCAAATAGATCGGCATCGTCGTCGAGTAGGTCAGGTTCGGATAGCGATGCTGCCACCAGTACTGCGGCGACAGCTGCTTGCCGACTCGCACGTTGAGGTACGGGTTGTGGTTATATTCCATCCACGCGTTTTCGACCGCCACCTGGCCTTCGCCGCTGATGTCGGACTCCCCTTCCTCGGCGTGTTCCTCCTCGCCTTCCTCACCTTCCTCTCCTTCTTCGCCTTCGTCCTCGATCACGATCGACTCCGCGTGATGCGGCACGTTCGAAAACTCGAGCTCAGCGAGGAAGCTGAAGCGGCGCGTCTGCTTCCCGAGGATCACGCCCAGGTGATCGAGCTGAAACGCCGCGGGCGTCTCGGGCTCAGAGGCCTGGAAGCGGAAGTTCGAGTAGCCGCTGATGTTGACCTTGCTGGCCAGCGTCTCCCTGACCGCATTGACCGCGTCCTGTTGGGTCTTGGCCTCGTCTTCGAGCTCGTCCTTGGTCGCCGTCTCGGACAGCTTCTGCTCGAGCGCGTCGATGCGTGCCAGCAGCTTGGTCATCGCGGCCTGCTGCGCGGTAATCTCGGCGCGCAACTTGGCGAGTTCATCCTGCTGTGCCGACGCGGGAGTCGCGGTAAGAACTAGCATCGCTGCCAGGGGGAGTGCCCACTTTTTCATAAACGCATCCTCAATGCCAATGGCCAGCCCTACGGCTGACCTAGTCGATGTTATCGGTTCTTCGCGGGCCAAGGTGTATTGGCGGAGACGGATGCCCTCACGGCCACCGGGGGAGTTGGCAGCCATGAGGGCCAGGATATCGTTGCGGCGCGACTAGTGGGCCGAGCAGCCCTCGAATGTCAGCACCGGGAGACCGCTAGGCACGCGGCGCGGAATCATGCCGCACAGGTTTGACTTCTTGGCGCGATCGTCCAGGAGGCCCGTCTTCACGAACTGCACGAGATCTTTGAACTCCTGCGTCGACAGCTGCGTCGCCGTCTGTAGCGGGGTCGCGATCAGCGCCGGCGGCACCATCGGGCCGAGCTGCCGCAGATCAGCGGGCACACCCTCCGCGAGCGGGTTGTAAGCGGCGCCCCTCGGAATCACATCGAGGTGGAAACGAATCGCGCCTTCGAGCGTGGTGAATGCGCCGTTGTGGAAGAAGCCCGGCGACACCGCGAGGTTGCGCAGCGGCGCGGTGCGGAACTTGTACTTGTCGGCCTCCTCGCCGGTGCGCTCCCAACGGCCGAAGTCCTCGTCGCCACCAGGCCCCGAGAACATGAAGTTGCCGGTGCCCGCGCCGAAGGTCGGGAAAATCTGCGGCACGCCGACGACGTGTTCCTGGAAGTCGCTGAACATCTCGTTGGAGTTGCCGTCCACGCGGTGGCACGACACGCAGCCGGCCTTGCCGAAGAACAGCAACGCGCCGCGCTTCTCGGCGTTGGTCATGGCGTTCTCGTGACCGCGCGCGAACCGATCGATTGGCGCGTCGGCGAACACGAGCGTGAACTCGAATTCCGCGATGGCCTTGCCGAAATGGAAGAAGTCGATCGGCGCGCCCTTGCGCACGTCCTTGAAGACCTGCCCAAACAGCTTGCGATAGTCGCGATTCGCATTGAGCGCCTGGAGGGCCAACTGGCGAACCGGCTCGTTGCGGGTGCCGGTGCTGTCGGCGTTTGGCAATAGCTTCCCAGGGCCGAGGGGATCGTCGAACTGGCAGAAGTTGTCGACCAGGTCCGGGTAGCCGCACGCGCCGCGGAAGCCGGCCACTTCGATCAGTTCGGTGGGCGGAATGTGCGCCTGCGCCTGCAGCAGGTGCCGCACGTCGTTGAGGTCGTTCTCCTCCGCAGAGAAGCGCGCGTCGCCTTCGGGGAACGGGAAGCTGAAACCCTGCGAACCGTCGAACGGATCGCCCGAGACTGCTTCGAAACGGTTGTTCCACATCAGCCGCGGGAAGAGCGCGTTGTTGATCACGGTCGGCGCTCGCCGCTGGTTGCGCGGGCCGGCGCGGTGCGGTCCAACTTTCAGATTGCTCTGCACGCCAATCGCCATCGGCTGGGTGTCGCCCATGGCGTTCGTTGGTGAGTGGCAACCGCCGCAGGTGTTGTCGCGGCCGCGCGAATGCAGGTTGTCGAACCACAGCAGCCGGCCGAGATCCGCCAGTTGCGGATCGATCGGGCGTCCGAGGCTGCGCTTCAGACGCTGCTTGTACTGCCGCTCGATGTCGCCAGTAAAGCCTGCTTGCTCGAGCTTCTTGCGCAACTGACGATCGAGTTGGTCGTGATCGTTTCGATCGTTCCGATGATCTCTTTTGTCGTTCTTGTTGTTCTTGTTGTTATTGCTGCCGCCACCGTTGCCCGACGCGATCACGGCGGTGGAGAGTT
>JALDXK010000724.1:0-3094 GCA_032155105.1 Acidobacteriota bacterium | reverse complement strand
CATCGTATGCGACCAGGACATCGCCAGTGCTTCGCGGAGTACTGGTGCTGCGTAACATCTTAGGCGCCCCGCCGCCGGCCCCACCGCCAGACGTGCCGGCTCTCGATGAGAGCACGATGGCCGCGAATCTTCCGATGCGCGAGCGCCTGGCCGCGCATCGCAGCAATGCCGTCTGCGCGAGCTGTCATAGGACCATCGATCCGGTGGGCTTTGCGCTCGAAAACTTCGACGCGGTGGGACACTGGCGTGACCTGGAGGTGGAAGATCAACCCGTCGATGCGACCGGGGCTGTACCCGGCGACAAGGAGTTCCGAGGGATCGACGGACTTGAAGCTGCGCTGTTGCGCCGTCCCGAACTGTTCGTCGCAACTCTGACAGAGAACCTTCTGACGTTTGCGCTGGGAAGAGGCGTGGAATACTATGACGCGCCAGCGGTTCGCAAGATCGTGAGGGACGCCGGGAAGGACGACTACCGGTTCTCGTCACTCATTCTCGGAATCGTGAAGAGTGTTCCGTTTCAAATGCGGCGCACCGAAGCGACCTCCGTTGCTGACGCGCCGCAATCAAACAGAGCCGCGACCGTGAGGGAGCGGTTGTAAGGAATAACATGCGAAGGATACCGCAATGTTTTTGACGAAGAAGGCGATTCCCAGACGGACGTTCCTGAGGAGCGCGGGGGCTACTCTTGCGCTGCCTCTTCTCGACGCGATGATCCCGGCAGCCACGGCGTGGGCACAGACGCCGGCGAAGCCGGTCCCGAGGCTCGGCTTCGTGTTCATCCCGATGGGGAGCGATCAGGCGCGCTGGACGCCTCCCGGCCAGGGCAAGCTCGACGAACTTTCACCTATCCTCAAGCCGCTTCAGCCGGTCAAGGATCAGGTGACGGTCATCACCAATCTGCGGTTGCCGAACGCGTATCCGGGTACTCATGACACATCCAACTCGGCGTTTCTGAGCGCGGCGATTTCCAAACACACCGAGAGCTCGGATTATTACCTGGGCACCACAGTTGACCAGATTGCAGCCAATCAGTTGGGCCGCGAGACGCAACTGGCCTCGCTCCAGATCGCCATGGATCTGAACCCGCTCGCGGGCGTGTGCAACAACGGTTACTCGTGCGTCTACCAGAATTGCCTCTCCTGGTCGTCTCCGACGACGCCGCTGCCGTCCGAGGCGCATCCGCGAGTCGTCTTCGAGCGCCTGTTCGGCGAGGGCGGCAATGCGGACGCTCGCCGCGCCGCGCTGCGCAATCGAGAAAGCCTGCTCGATGCATTTACTAAGGACATCGCCAAGTTCAAGCAGCGCGTCGGCGTTCCCGATCGCGTACGCCTGGATCAGTATGTCGATAGTGTGCGTCAGGTCGAGCGCGAGATCCAGCGCGCCGAGCAATCGGTGGCGGAGAATAAGACGCCCGACCTCGACCGGCCGGTAGGTGTGCCCGCGGCGTTCGCCGACCATGCGAAGCTGATGTTCGACCTGCAGATTTTGGCATTTCAGGCGGACATCACGCGCGTCATCGCCTTCCAGCTAACGCGCGAGCAGAGCAATCGTACCTATCCGGAGATCGGCGTCAGCGATCCGCACCATCCAACCAGTCATCACGGCAACGATCCGTACAAGGTAGCACAGATAGCAAAGATCAATACGTACCATGTTTCGCTGTTTTCAGAGTTCCTGCAGCGAATGAAGGCCACACCCGATGGCGACGGCTCCCTTCTGGATCACTCGATCTATTTGTACGGGAGCGGCATGGGTAATCCCAGCCTTCACGATCATGAGAACCTTCCGATCCTGGTCGCAGGCGGCGCCGCGACCGGTTTGAAGGGTGGCCGGCACATTCGGTACGAGAAGGGAACGAACCTGTCCAACTTGCACCTCACGCTGCTCGATCGCGTGGGCATTCATCTGGACTCGTTCGTGGACAGTACGGGAAAAATCGAAGACCTCTTCGAGCGAATTGACGTCGCCTAGGAGAAGCGCATGCACTGGCGAAAAATAAGTGGAATCGTCCTGCTGGGAGCCGCTTTTGGCGCTGCATCCTTCGCGGCGGAGCGATCCGCACTCGCCGATGCCGCGGAACAACGCGACAAGACGACCGTGCGCAAGCTCCTCGGAACGGGCGTCGACGTCAACGCTGCCCAAGTCGATGGGACTACGGCGCTGCACTGGGCCACGTATCACGACGATGTTGAGGCTGTTGAAATGCTCGTGCGAGCAGGCGCGAATGCCAACGCCGTCAATCGCTATGGCGTACCGCCGCTTGCACAGGCATGTACGAACGGCAATGAGGCGATTGTAAGGCTCTTGTTGGAGGCTGGGGCCGACGCGAACGCCACGATGAAAGGCGGCGAATCCGTCCTGATGCTGGCTGCGCGTTCCGGAGATATCGAGGCGGTAAAAGCGCTGCTCGCGCGCGGCGCCAATCCCAAGGTACGCGAACGGCTCGGCCAAACGGCAATGATGTGGGCTGCGGCAGAGGGGCACACCGCCGTGGTCCGCGCGCTGATCGATGCCGGAGCCGACATTGATGCGACACTCGACTCCGGGTTCAAGGCGTTCCACTTTGCCGTGCGTGAAGGCCACCTCGATACCATGCGCGCGTTCCTGGCTGCCGGCGCCGATGTGAATGCGATGACGCAGCGTCCGGCGAGTGCGGGTAGACGCCCGGGTAGGCCCAGAGGACCGGGCACAAGTCCCTTGATGCTCGCGGTGCAGAACGGCCACTACGAGCTTGCAATTGCGCTAATCGACGCGGGCGCCGATCCGAACGACCTGCGCACGGGGTTCACTCCACTCCATGCGGTTGCGATGGTGCGAAGGCCAGACTCGAGTGACAGCAGCGAACCTACGCCGCCTGCCGGAGCGGGCCGCCTCTCGAGCGCCGACTTTGTGCGCGAAATCGTGAAGCGGGGCGCGAAGGTCAATTTCCGCCTGCCAAATGGCACGCCCAAGCAGCCCAACACATGGTCGAGCCTCGGGACTGAGGGGGCGACGCCGTTTCTCTTTGCCGCCGATCGCGTCGACCTTCCGCTGATGCGGCTGCTGCTCCAATTGGGCGCTGATCCTTTACTTCCGAACTTCAACGGCACCACGC
>JALDXK010000723.1:0-3116 GCA_032155105.1 Acidobacteriota bacterium | reverse complement strand
GTGAATCGCGGGCGCCACACCGGCGATCAGGCCGGCGACCACGGCGATGATCAAGGAGAAGCCCAGGACGTTCTCATCGAGGTGAATCGCCGCCAGGCGCGGAAAGTTCGCCGGCGCCAGCGAGACGAACAGGCGGAGCAGGCCCCATGCGAGACCGACGCCGACCACGCTGCCAAGCATCCCGAGCGCAATGGTCTCGCCCATCACCTGGCCGAACAGCCGGCGGCGTCCAGCGCCGAGCGAAGCGCGAATCGCGAGGTCGCGCTCGCGCACCACCGCGCGCGCCAGCAGCAGGTTCGCCACGTTCGTGCACGCGATCAGCAGCAGCAGGGCGGTGGCGGCGAGCGTCATCCCCTCTCGTAACCGCCCGAAGGACAGCAGGTAGTTGCGGTTGCGGTTGGCGGGATTTGCAAAGAGCCCAAGCGGCAGCCACACGTCGAGGCGCCACACTTCCGAGAAACCGGACGGCGCCACGCCGATCACGGTATAGACCTCGCCGTCAATCTGGACGCTCTGCCCGAGCACGGATGCCGACTGTTGATAGCGGCGCCGCCACAGGCCCTCGCTGATCACGGTGACACGGTCACCGCCTTTGCGATCTTCTTCATCGGAGAAGTAACGGCCGATCACCGGCGGGGCGTCAATCACGCGGAAGAACGACGCCGTGGCCATGGCGCCGGGCGCGCGTTCGGGGCCTTCGGGACCGGTGATGGTCAACCCTCGCGGCGCCCATGCGCCAAGATCGGTGAACACGCGCTGGTGCTGCCGCCAGTCGAGGTAGCGCGCGTCGGAGGCGGACCCGTAGGTCAGGGCCGGCAACTCGCTGCGCCACAGTTGAATCAACTTGTTCGAGTCCGGGAACGGCAGCGGATCGAGCAGCACCGCGTTCACCACTGTGAACAAGGCCGTGGTCGCGCCGATACCCAGCGCCAGCGTGAGAATCGCCGTCACGGCGAATCCCGGGGCGCGCCCCAACAACCGGAAACCCTGGCGAAGGTCGCGAAGGAAATCCATCATGGGCGGTTTGACGACAGCGGCATGGCAATCGTTGGCAGCCATGCGCCGTCTCTCGCACGTCCCGCGCCCCGGGCGCCAAGGCCCATGAGATAGCATTCTGTAGTGCAGCCGCTGACGAACCCCCGAGGCCTTGGTCTCGTTTTGAGTGGTGGCGGCGCGCGCGGCGCATATCAGGTCGGCGTGCTGCAGTATCTCGCCCGCCAATTTCCGTCAGCCATTCCCGAGATCCTCACCGGCGTGTCGGCCGGCGCGATCAACGCCGCCTTCATTGCCGCGCGGCAGGAGCCGTTCGTCCAGAAACTCGACCAGCTCGCCGAGATGTGGAGCAACCTGCGCATCGACCAGGTCTTTCGCGTCGACGGGCAGGACCTGATGTGGCGCGCCGTGCGATGGAGCGGCCGATTGGTGTCGGGCGGCAAGTCCCCGCTCAGGCCTGCGAAGAGCATGGTCGACACCAGGCCGCTGCGCGAAGTGCTCGAGCGGGAGTTGAACGTCGGTGAAGGCGGCATCGAGGGCATCAATACCAGCCTGAGAAACGGCTGGCTACGCGCGTTCGCGTTGACCGCGTCGAGCTACACGACGGGACAGTCGATCACGTGGGTCCAGACGCGTGAGGATTGCGTGATGCCGTCGTGGGAGCGTCCCGCGCGCAAGAGCCAGATGTGCGCGCTGCGCGTCGATCACGTCATGGCATCGGCGGCGCTGCCGTTCTTCTTTCCGGCGATC
This sequence comes from Acidobacteriota bacterium, assembly GCA_032155105.1. Lineage (GTDB taxonomy): Bacteria > Acidobacteriota > Vicinamibacteria > Vicinamibacterales > UBA2999 > 12-FULL-67-14b. The sequence continues at coordinate 1,373 of JALDXK010000723.1, read as the reverse complement.
GAAGTCGACGGCGCGTGGTACGGCGATGGCGGCATCCGGTTGACGGCGCCGCTCTCACCAGCGATTCACCTCGGCGCGACGCGCATCCTCGCGGTGACGACGCGTTACGCGCGCACGCGGGAGGAAGCCGATCGGCCGGTAATCACCGGCTACCCGCCGCCCGCGCAGGTCGCCGGCGTGTTGTTCAATGCAATTTTTCTCGATCAGCTCGAAGACGACGCGATGCAGCTGCGCATGATCAACAAGCTGATCAAGGCACAGCCTGAAGACGAGCGGGAGCAGCTGGGGCTCCGGCCGATCGATCTGCTCGTGTTACGGCCCTCGCAGGACCTCGGCCGGCTGGCGAACGCGTACGAAGCCGACCTGCCGAAGGCATTCCGATTCCTCACGCGCGGGTTGGGCACGAAAGAAACGCGGTCGAACGACATGCTGAGCCTGGTGATGTTCCAGACGGACTATGTCCGGCACCTGATCGAGCTTGGCCAGAGCGACGCCGCCGCGAAACGCGAGCAGATTGCTGAGTTCCTGGGACTGGCCTGATCACAAAGGGAACCTGCTTCCCTTTCTCAACAACCGCGTCTTACATTTACGGTCCGCGTAAGCAAACCGGATAAGGGAAGCAGGTTCCCTTTTACTCGCCGCGTAAGGCGGAAATCGGATCGACGCGAAGGGCGCGGAACGCCGGCAACAGGCTGGCGATGAACGCGGTGCCGATCATCACGCCTCCAGTGGCGGCGAACGACACGATGTCGAGCGCCCGGACCGCATAGAGCTGCGTCTCCACAAACCGGCCGAGCGCCGCAGCTGCAACACCGCCGGCCACGACGCCGATCACCGCCAGCGTCACGCCCTGCCCCACGATCAGGCCGATCAATTGGCCGCGTCCGGCGCCGAGCGCGGCGCGCACACCGATCTCGCGCGTGCGCTGGCCCACCCAATAGGCCAGCAGACCGTAGATCCCGATGATCGCCAGCGTCAACGCAGTGGCCGCAAACACGCCGGTCAGCCACGTCAAGAAGCGGCTCGCCGACAGTTGCAGCGCCACGAGATGGGAGAGCGGCCGCACCAAGAACGTCGCGAGGCCGGGCTCTCTCCGGCTCATCACGTCCTGGGCAGGCCTGGCGAGCGCCGCGGGATCACCGCTCGTGCGCAGTAGCACCGCGAACGCCCGCGCGCTGCCATTGAACGGCAGGAAGATATCCGGGTCGCGCGTCGGGTTCTGTGGAATGCCGCGCAGGTTCGCGTCCTTCAGCACACCGACAATCGTCCACCACGGACTCTCGCTCGTGAGATTCCCGCTCTTGATCCGCCGGCCGATCGCACTCTCGCCGGGCCAGAACCGTTGCGCAAGCGCCGCGGTCACCATCACGTTG
>JALDXK010000722.1:0-3123 GCA_032155105.1 Acidobacteriota bacterium | reverse complement strand
CATAACGGTGCGTCGCCGCAAGGTAAAGGTGCGTCGCCGCAAGGTAGTAAAGGTGCGTCGCTGCAAGGTAATGTGAAGCCGGCTGCGTCCCATGCGGCCGATTACAACGCGCTCGTGAAGCGTTACTGCGTGTCGTGCCACAACGATCGCAACAAGGATCGCGCCGGCAGCCTCACGCTCGCGTCGTTCGACATGGCCAAGGCCGGCGCCGAAGCCGACGTCACCGAGCGGATGATTCGCAAGCTGCAGGCGAGCATGATGCCGCCGCCGGGCGCGGCGCGTCCGGATGCGGCAACCTACGCCTCGTTCATCACGGCGCTCGAGAGCTCGGTGGACGCGCACGCGAAGGCCAATCCGAATCCCGGCGGGCGACCGTTCCAGCGCCTCAATCGTCCTGAGTACGCACGCGCGGTGAAGGAGCTGCTGTCGATCGACGTCGACTCGTCGAAGTGGCTGCCCAACGACACGATGAGCGCGAACTTCGACAATACCGCCGACGAACAGGCGCTGTCGCCGACCCTGCTCGAGGCCTACCTGAACGCGGCCGCCGACATCAGCCGCCTCGCGGTGGGCGACAAGGACGCGCCGTCCATCGATCACACCTACACGAACTCGACCTACGCCTCCCAGCACCCCTGGGATCGCGTGCCGGGCGCACCCTATGGCACGCGCGGCGGCATGGTGATCGATCACGTGTTCCCGGCCGACGGCGAGTACCAATTCGAAATGACGTTCAACTCCGGCGAGAACACGCGCTTCGAATCGATCGACGTGTCGATCGACGGCCGACGCGTGGCGCTGGTCGAGTACGAGTTGCTCAACCTCGCCGGCGCGGACGGGCGCGGCCAGACGCCGCATCGCACCGAACCGATCCTGGTCAAGGCGGGGCAGCACAAGATTGCGGCGGCCTTCGTCCGCAAGATCGACGGGCCGTACGAAGATCTGATCAAGCCGCACGAGTGGTCGTACGCGGGCGGCGGCTCCGGCGGCAGCGGCATCACCACGTTGCCACACATGGCGGATCTCGTGATTCGCGGGCCGATGAAGACCACTGGCATCTCGCTCACGCCAAGTCGCCAGAAGATCTTCTCGTGCCGGCCGACATCGCGCGCCGATGAAGCGCTGTGCGCGCGGCAGATCGTCACCAGGATCGGCGCGGAAGCGTACCGGCGTCCGTTGACGACAGCCGAGATCGATCGCCTGATGCCGTTCTACGAGCAGGGCGCCGAGAAGGGTGGCTTCGAGCAGGGCGTGCGCGGCGCGCTGGAAGTGATCCTGGCCAGCCCGCACTTCATCTTCCGTCTCGAAAAGGCGCCCACCGACGCGCGGAGCGGCGGCACCTATCGCGTCGCCGACATCGACCTCGCGTCGCGCCTGTCGTTCTTCATCTGGGGCCTGCCCCCGGATCAGGAGCTGGTCGCCGCGGCGCAGCGCCGCGAACTGTCGACGGCCGCCGGCCTCGAGAAGCACGCGCGCCGCATGCTGGCCGATCCGCGTGCCGAGGCGCTGGCGTCGCGCTTCGCGGCCCAGTGGCTGCGACTGCAGGACGTCGAGAAGGTGCGGCCCGATCCGAACTTCTATCCGAACTTCGACGAGAACCTCGCCGAGGCGATGCGCACCGAGACGCGGATGTTCTTCGACAGCCTCGTCCGCGAGGATCGCAGCCTGCTCGATCTGCTGACCGCTGATTACACGTTCGTCAACGAGCGGCTCGCCCGTCACTACGGCTTCCCGGGCGTCGTCGGCAGCGAGTTCCGCCGCGTGACGTATCCGGACGCCAACCGCCGCGGCGTGCTGGGCCAGGGCACCATGCTGGTGCAGACCTCGCTGGCCAACCGCACCTCGCCGGGGCTGCGCGGCAAGTGGGTGATGGAAGTGCTGATGGGCACGCCGCCACCGCCGCCGCCCCCGAACGTGCCAGACCTCGAAGCGGCGGGCGAAGCGAAGGAAGGCCGCATGCTGACCACGCGCGAGCGGATGGAGATCCACCGGCAGAACGCGACCTGCTCGTCGTGCCACCGCTTCATGGATCCGATTGGCCTGGCGCTCGACAATTTCGACGTCACGGCGCGGTGGCGTGTGCGCGAGAACGGCATGCCGCTCGACACCGCCGGCGACTTCTACGACGGCAGCAAGGTGTCGTCGCTGCCCGAACTGACCGCGGTGCTGCTGAAGCGGCCGACGCCGCTGGTGCGCAACTTCACCGAGAACCTTATGGCCTACGGCCTTGGACGGCGCGTCGAGTACTTCGACCAGCCGGCCATCCGGCAGATTGCGAAGCAGGCGGAAGCGTCGAACTACAAGATTTCCTCGTTCATCCTCGGCGTGGTCAAGAGCGACGCGTTCAGGATGCGCCGAGTGGAACCGGAACAGACAACCACCGAAACGAAGGCTGATCGCTAGGAGACCCGTGATGAATTTCCTTACTGGAAAGCAGCTGCCCCGCAGGACGTTCCTCCGCGGCGCCATGGGCGCCACCGTGGCGCTTCCGTTCCTCGACGCGATGGTCGCGGCCAAGGGCGTGGGCGTACCTGGAGCGGCAGGCGCGGAACGCACGCGGTTCCTGGCGATTGAAGAGGTGCACGGACTCGCCGGTTGCAACAAGTGGGGCGCCACGAAGAACCTGTTCGCACCCGAACAGGTGGGCGCCGACTACACGATTGCGCCCGACAGCGCGCTGTCGTCGCTCGAGCCGTATCGCAAGCACCTGACGATCGTCTCGAACACCGACGTGCGCATGGCGGAAGCCTTCACGGCGCCGGAAATTGGCGGCGACCACTTCCGCTCGAGCGCGGTGTTCCTGACCCAGGCGCATCCGAAGCAGACGCAGGGCTCGGACATCTGGGCCGGCACGTCCTTCGACCAGCTGTATGCGCAGAAGGCGGGACAGGCTACGCCGCTGCCGTCGATGCAGTTCTGCATCGAGAACCTCGACCAGGCCGGCGGCTGCACCTACAACTACTCGTGCGCCTACACCGACTCGATCAGCTGGGCGTCGCCGAACGAGCCGCTGCCGATGATCCGCGACCCGCGCGTGGCCTTCGACATGCTGTTCGGCTCCGGCGGCTCGCAGCAGGCTCGCTCGGATCGCCGCAAGACCCGCCGCAGCATCCTCGATTTCAT
>JALDXK010000721.1:0-3123 GCA_032155105.1 Acidobacteriota bacterium | reverse complement strand
GCGACCTCCGAGAACTTCCAGGAGACCTATCTCGACATCGATCAGCGGGCGGCGTACTACCAGTACGCGTATTCCTCGGCTTCGGCCATGGTGATGCGCACGATCGGCGCCGGCTCGAAGTACCCGTTCGCCACACGCGACCGCAAGGGCGAGTTCCTGAACGGGTCGAACACCTACAAGCTCCACCTTCCGCCGAATCCGCCGGCCGGGTTGTTCTGGGCTGTCACCGCCTACAACATCACCGACGGCACCATGCCCGAGACCGAGCAGTTGCTGCCCTCGACCAATGGCTATTACAACCTGCCCAAGAACAAGGACGGATCCATCGACATCTGGTTCGGGCCGAAGCAGCCAGACGGCGTTGCGGATGCCGCGTTCATTCAGACCGTGCCGAAGCGCCATTTTCTTGTCGCGCTTCGCTTGTACGGCACGGGCGTCGAGTTCTACGACCAGTCGTGGAAGCCCGACGACGTCGCCAAGGTGAAGTGACGGATTGGCCCTGGGCGAAGTAACAGGAGAAGAGACGATGCCGACGACGAACAAGAAACCGAACATCTTGATCATCTGGGGTGATGACGTCGGCATGTGGAACATCAGTGCCTACCATCGCGGCATGATGGGAGGGACGACGCCGAATATCGATCGCATCGCCAACGAAGGCATGCTCTTCGTCGATCACTACGGGCAGGCGTCGTGTACCGCGGGCCGCGCGGCGTTCATCACGGGCCAATATCCGATCCGCGTGGGCCTGGCGACGGTCGGTCTGCCCGGCGAAGCGCGCGGTCTGCAGAAAGAAGACCCGACGCTGGCTGAGATGCTGACGCCGCTCGGCTACGCGACCGGTCAGTTCGGCAAGAACCACCTCGGCGATCGCGACGAGCACCTGCCAACCGCGCACGGCTTCGACGAGTTCTTCGGCATCCTCTACCACCTGAATGCCGGGGAGTACGAAGAGGAGTACGATTTTCCCAAGGATCCCGAGGTTGCAAAGCAGTTTGCGCAGCGTGGCGTCGTGCACTCGTGGGCGCTCGGCGGGGGCAAACAGAAGGTCGAAGACAAAGGCAAGTTCGGCCGGGAGCGGCAGCGCACCCTGGACGACGAGTTCATGGTCGAGTCGAAGCGGTTCATTCGCGATGCGGTCAAGGCGGGTAAGCCGTTCTTCGTCTGGCACAACACCACCCGCATGCACTACCGCACCAACCTGCCGCCGAAGTATCTGGGCAAGAGCGGTTACGGCGTCTATGCCGACGGCATGATGCAGATGGACGACCATGTCGGCGAGCTCCTCGACCTGCTCGACGAGCTGGGCGTCGCTGACAACACGATGGTCATGTTCTCGACCGACAACGGCGCGGCGTCGAACAGCTGGCCTGACGGCGGCAACCAGCCGTTCCGTGGTGAGAAGGGCGTCGGCGGGTACGAGGGCGGCTTCCGCATCCCGATGGTGGTCAAGTGGCCGGGCGTCATCCCCGCGGGTATGCACACCGGCGAGTTCATGACCATGGAGGACTGGATCCCGACCATCATGTCTCAGCTCGGCCAGGCCGATCTCAAGGAGCAGCTGCTCAAAGGCGCGAAGATCGGCGACACCACCTACAAGGTCCATCTCGACGGGTTCGATCAGAGCGACCTCATCACCGCCAAGGGTCCGAGCAAGCGCAAGGAGTTCTACTACTTCACCGAGACGACTCTCCACGGCCTGCGCTACGGCGACTGGAAGTTCCTGTTCAAGTCGCAAGACAAGTGGTTCAACGGCGTGCAGGAGAACCTCAACACGCCGCTCATCACCAACCTGAAACTCGACCCGTTCGAGCGGTTCCACGAGGCGCGCGGGTTCGACGAGTGGCAGGAGAATCGTTCGTGGACGCTTGCGCCGGCTGCGGCGCAGGTCGGGGCGTTCCTCAAATCGCTGCAGGACTATCCGCCGCGGCAGAAGAGCCTCGACTTCAACATCGACGAGATGGTCAAGTCCATGAACGCGACGCCAGCACGCTGAGGTCGGGAACCGGCCAGCCAATGGGGCCGACACCGGGCAGTCTCCGCCTGCCCAGTGTCCGGTCGGCGCCGACCCGAACGTCCTGGCCCAGGGCGAGCAGGGCATTCTCGATGACGCAGAGCTCGCTGAAAGGGCGCGCCTCCTAGGCTAGCACCAAGGGGTAATTTCGCCCGCCGCACCGAACTACTAGATTGCGGAGAGGCTCGTACCGAGGTGGCGCGAGCGGACCAGGAACATTTCGTGGGCGCAGCCGCGATTACACCGGGGATACTGAGATGGCGAAACCCACTTTCGATCGATCCAGGCTGCCAATGTCCTTCCGTCCCTTCGGCGGAAGATTGGCACCTCGGCCGCAGGCCGATCGTCTGTGTCGGCGACAGCGACGGTGACCAGGCGATGCTCGAGTCACCACGATAGGCAACCCGCGGCCGTCACTCGGGATGATCGTCCACCACACCGATGCCGAGCGTGAGTTTGCCTACGATGCGCACCCGCCGGCCACCGGCATGCTCGTGACCGCGCTGGCGGCCGCTATTCGGGATGGACTTTGGTCGACATGAAGAACGACTGAACGTTTTCGAGAACCGACTGCTCAGTGGGCTCGCTGCTATCGATTTGTTTGCTGGTGGCCGGAAGAATGCTCGTCGCACACAATCGCCATCGCCCTGAGCTCGCGGATGACCCCTAGAAGGTGGACACCCATATTCGGGCACCCGGGCCAGTCGCAGAGGTATTCGATCAGGACCTCTTCTTCTCCGTCCGGCGTTGGGAATCCCGTCTTGATGGCGACGCGCGGCACGAGCTCCCACCTTTCTGAGGCGCTGTTACCAGTGTAACACGCAAGGATGAGCTTGGTTCCGCGGGGCACGAGTTGTGCCTCGGTGGCATTGCCAGCTCGGAAAGAGGACCAAAACCACGCGCGTTTCCGTCGTTGCGAGTTCGCGAACCGCGGGATGGCGCGGCGTGTTCGCGAACGTCGCGGTGTCGCTTTCGTCGGGCAAGTGCGATCCGCCTACCCGAGCCTGAGCAGTCGTCGAAAGAAAGAGAAGACGTGAAACGATGAGCAAGGAATTCAAGGGCACGATCAAACTGGACGTGCGCGCCTCCAAACCGGATTGGGAGCCCTA
>JALDXK010000720.1:0-3131 GCA_032155105.1 Acidobacteriota bacterium | reverse complement strand
TAAGTACCCTGTGCGCCCACCAGCACACGCTCACTGCTCGCGACCAGTCGCTGCGTGTGATTCGCCGGCGAGCCGCACACCATGCAGATCGCCAGCGTCTTGGTGATGTATTCAGCAATGGCCAGCAGTTGAGGCATCGGCTCGAAGGGCTTGCCGAGGTAATCCTGGTCGAGCCCGGCCACGATCACGCGCACGCCGCGGCGCGCCAGCTCGGACGCCACGGCGGGCAATTCAGCGTCGAAGAACTGCCCTTCGTCGATGCCAACGACCTCGGTGTCGGGCCGCACCATGGACAGCAGCTCGGCTGCAGTGCGTGCGCTATCCGACGGAATCCGCAACTCGCTGTGGGAGACGATGTGATCGGCCGCGTAACGGTTGTCCACGGCCGGCTTGAAAATCTGCACGCGCTGGCGGGCAATCTGCGCACGCCGCAGCCGGCGAATCAGCTCTTCGCTCTTGCCGCTGAACATGCTCCCGACCACGACCTCGATCCAGCCGGTCGCCGGGGTCCGGACTACATCCATAGAGCGATTATATCGATCGTCAGAGGCCCGTCAGGCCCTGGTCTGATATTCGCCCGTCTCGGTGTTCACCCGAATCACGTCGCCTTCCCCGATGAACGGCGGCACCTGGATCACGACCCCCGTCTCGAGCGTAGCCGGCTTGGTTTGATTGGTCGCGGTGGCGCCCTTGATCGCGGGCATTGTCTGCACGACTTTCAGGTCGACGGTCTGCGGCAGCTCGATGCCGATCGGGTTCTCGCCGTAGAACTCGACCTGGATGTGCATCTCGGGCTTCAGGAACCCGATCGAGTCGCCGAGGAGATCGGATTGCAGCTGGACCTGTTCGTAGCTGGCCGTGTCCATGAAATGATAGCCGTCGCCGTCGTTGTAGAGGTACTGCATCTCCTTCTGCTCGAGCGAGACGCGTTCGACGATGTCTTCGGAGCGAAACTTCTCCTCGGCCATCGAGCCATTCTTGATGTTGCGCATCTTGACGCGCACGAATCCGCGCAGGTTACCTGGGGTCACGTGCTGGCGGTCGAAAATGCGGTACAGGTCGCGATCGATCTTGACGATCATGCCCTTGCGGAGCTGGGTTGCGAGAAGGTTATCTGCCATAAAGCCTTTGTAATCAGTTAGTAGAACCTTTCGAGTCTAGCACACGGCTCCGGCCGCTTTCCAGCCGGAGGGCCCTCGTATCTGCGCTTTCTGCGCCTTCTGTGGCTGCCTTCTGCGCCGTCTATGGCCCATGCTACGATGCGGTGTTGTGGTGTTTGCGCGCTGGGATCCGTTCCGCGATCTAATCCGCATCCAGCACGGCCTCGAGCGGCTTGCCACGCATGCTCCGCAGGGCTGGGCGCCGGCCGTCGACCTGTGTGAAACGCAGGACGCGTTCCTGCTCGCGGTCGAGCTCCCCGGTCTTGCCCGAAACCAGATCCGCATCGACGTTCACGAGAACAAGCTCACCGTGCAGGGCCGCCGCGAAGCCCGCGTGTCGTGTGAGCAGTATCACCAGGTCGAGCGGGGCAATGGCGAGTTCTGCCGCACCTTCCTGCTGCCGCACGCGGTGAGTGCCGACGGCGTTTCCGCCGATCTCGCCGACGGTGTGCTCACGATCACGGTGCCGAAGACCCCGGCCGACGCCCCCCGCCGCGTCGTCGTATCGTAAGCAGCGTTCTCACTATGATCAGGAAAGTGTCGATGATTGCCCTGCTGTTGGCAGGGGTGTTGATGGGCATCATCCTGTCGGGGCGCGCCACTGAACAGGATGAGATGATCGCGCGGGTGCCGCCGGTCGATGCCGCCGCCGAACAACGCCCCACCCTGGCGCCGCAAGTGGTGGGCATGGCCGCCCCGGACTTCACCGCGGTGGCGGCGCAATCCGTGCGCGCCGTGACCAACATTTCATCGGTGCAGGTCGTACGGCGCAGCGCCACGCCGTTTGCGAGCGATCCGTTCTTCCAGTATTTCTTCGGCGATCCCGACGAGTTCTTCGGGCGCAACCGCGCGCAGCAGAGTCTCGGGTCCGGCGTCGTCATTTCGGCGGACGGCTTCGTCGTCACCAACCAGCACGTGATCGGTGAGAACGAAGCCGAGGTCACGGTCACGGTCGGCGACCGTCGCGACCTGCGCGCCAAGATCGTTGGCGTGGATTCGTGGACCGACCTCGCGCTGCTGAAGATCGAGGCCACCGGCCTGCCAGTGATTCCATGGGGCGACTCGTCGAAGCTGAAGGTCGCCGAATGGGTGCTCGCGGTCGGCAATCCGTTCTCGCTCAACCAGACCGTGACGCTCGGCATCGTGAGCGCGCTGGGCCGCGCCAACGTTGGCATCACGCAGTACGAGGATTTCATCCAGACCGACGCCGCGATCAATCCCGGCAGTTCCGGCGGCGCGCTGATCAACGGGCGCGGCGAGCTGGTTGGCATCAACACCGCGATCTTCTCGCAGAGCGGCGGCTACCAGGGCATCGGTTTCGCCGTGCCGAGCAACCTCGTGCGGCGCGTGCTCGACGACCTGACCAAGTTCGGTCGCGTGCGGCGCGGCTCGATCGGCATCATCGACGTGATGCCGTTGACGGCGCGCCTGGCCGACGAGTTGCGGGCGCCGCGCGTCGACGGCGTGGTGATCAACCAGCTGCATCGTGAATCCGCCGCCTACCAGGCCGGCCTCGAGCCCGGCGACATCGTGTTGTCGTACAACGGCACCGCCATCGCCGACCCGTCGCAGTTCGTGCGGCTGGTGGCCGACAGCCCGATCGGCTCCACCGCGCGGGTCGAAGTGCTGCGCGAGGGCCGCCGCCAGACCATCCGCATCCCCATCGAAGCGCAACAAGAACGCCGCCTGCGCCGACGGTAATCGATGCAACCGTCCGCCACGCCTGCGGCGCTGAACGCCGTGGCCAGCCTCGAAGCCGTTGCCGCGCTGGCCGTGGCAGCACTCCTCGCCCTGTTCATCGGCCTCGTCGCCGGCAACCTGACCCGGCGCCTGCTGCGAAGGCTCGAGGGCGAGCGATTCGATGCTCACACGTCGGGCAACGCCACCACCGTGAAGGGCGTGCGGCGGGCGACCTTCGCCCTCGCGCTGCTGGTCCTGGCGTTTCCCGCGCTCGAGCTTGCGGGCGTGAAC
>JALDXK010000719.1:0-3136 GCA_032155105.1 Acidobacteriota bacterium | reverse complement strand
ACCTGGCTATTTCGACAGCAGGAGCCGATGCAGCTCGCCGAGTTCGAGCGGTTTATCGATCACGTCGGCGCCGAGCGCAAGCACCGCGGCGCGTATCTCCGGCGTCCCGAACCGCGGTAACTTTGCCCGCAACGCCAGTCATGCCCTGACGTACATCAAGAATCGCGCCATGCGCGTGGCATGTCTTGTGCTCCATCGGCCGTACCGGCCGTCGCCGGAGAACACTGGGAGTTGGATCATGATTGTCCTGAAGAACATCCTCGTTGCGACCGACTTCGGTGAGCCGGCGGCCGTTGCACTCGCATATGGCCGTGATCTCGCCTGCACGTATAACGCGCGCGTCCATCTCCTTCACGTTGTCGAAGACGTGATGCTGCGCTACAGCCCGGAGGTCGGCTTCGGGGTGCCAGAGTTACAAAAGAACCTCGAACGAGCGGCGTGGCGCAACATTCGCGGGCTGATCACCGAAGACATCACTCGACCACCATCGTGCCGATGGTGCAGACCGCCATCAGCATCCCCACGACCGTTGTCGAGTATGCCAAGGCCTGTGCGACTGACCTGATCATCATGGGCACGCATGGCCGGGGCGCCATGAAGCATCTCCTGATGGGCAGCGTCGGCGAGTTCGTGGTGCGGATGGCGCCGTGCCCGGTCCTCACCGTCCACGCACAAGAACGCGAGTTCATCGCGCCGGACGCGCTGGTGGCGGCGGCGAAAGCATGACGAGTGCCGATAGCCGGAGAATGGCATCCCGGAACGCTGCGACGTCGGCCGGTGCTGCGCCGCGGAAACCGCGCAGCAGCTTCGTCCCTTTCAGTGCGGAAACCATCTCGTCCGCATCCTGATTGATCACCGGGTACAGCCGGCATTGCGAGTCGGCGAGCACTTCAGCACGCCGCCGCTGCCGCAGACGACGACGTGGCCGAACGTTGGATCGTGGATCACGCCAAGCATCATGTCGACGCCGCCGGTCACCATCCGCTGCACCAGCAGTCCCTGCGCCTTGTCGCCGAGGGCATGAACACGCCCGCGACCGGTTTATGCGGCCCCTCGTGCGCGGCAGTGGCAATCGCAGCAGCCACATCGTCAGCCTGCGTGGCCAGGCACTCGTCGACGACGTGCTCCACCGCCGGCGCCGGCACCACCACCATGGCGAGGTCGATGTCGTGCGGCACCTCGGCGATGGCCCTGAAGGCCGGCCGTCCCTGGATCTCCGCCGCCTCGGGATGAATCGGCACGATCGGTCCGCGGAAGCCCGACGCAATCAGGTTATGGAGAATCTCTGATCCGATCTTGTGGCGGTCGCGGCTGGCGCCAAATATCGCCACCGCACGCGGCGAGAAGAACGCGGCGAGCTCGTCGGGCGCCCGGACTTCGACAGATGCCTGCAGCATGACCCCGCGCGTTGCATTGATCACGCCGCGACATTTCGCACCGGATGAATGTGAGCGCGCGGAGAAATTCGCTGCGGTCCCGTAAAAATTCGCGCGCTCCTGCGGCAGCTCGGTATGCCACTGCGGATCCCGGCCCGATTTGCCCGCCTGGTTTCGGCGAGGTAAGGCATGCGGGTTGCCTTGTTGATCGGGCGATGGCCCGCTCTTCCGTGATGGCGTTCGTCATGGCCGCTGCTGCGACTCTGGCGGTGGCGGCCGGTCCGTTCCTGCCAATGGCCCCATGCGTGCAGCTGTCGGCAAGCGATCGCCAGCAGCTCGCCGCCGGCGAGCGGGTGTCGCGGGCGCTGCGCAGCCGCGGTCATCACGTCGCCGTATATGCGGCGACGCAGATCAGCGCCACCTCCGAAGACCTGGTCAGTGCGGTGCGGGCGATCGCCGATCTCAAGCAAAGCAGCTTCGTCGTCGGGATCCGGCGGTTCTCGGAACCGCAGGCGTTGTCGGATCTCGACGAACTGGCGCTGACCGACCGTGACTTGTCGAACCTTGCTGCATGTGAACTGCGCCGCTGCAGCTTCAAGCTCACGGCAGATGAAATCAACAATGTCATCAGCCTGCGCGGCGGCGCAAGCGATCGTGCGTCGCTCGCGCTCGCCTTCAAGACCGTGCTCCTCGGGCGCGTGCGCACCTATCTCGCCACCGGTCTCGCCGGGATGCCGCCCATCGAGAATCGGTCGAAGCCGTGGCGGCTCGACGACACGTTGCTGCAGCTGCAAACCGCGTCAGGCTGCATCGCGCCCGGCTCCCCCGTCGCCTCCTGGCTGGCCAACTACCCGGGAGAGGGTCAGCAGGTCGAGTCCTTCGTCTACTGGTCGCAGGAATTTTGGTGCCGGAAAGCCGGTGATTCTGCTGACGCATGTCGGGATCTGGCGTGTTGGCGCCGGCGACGCCATCGTGGTCGGCAAGCAGGCCGCTACGTTGATGGCGGCATCACGGTGACCGCACTGACGACGGATCCAACCACGGGCGTCCGACACCTGACTTATCTGAACCTGACGTCGGTCGACTTGCCCGGCGGCATGTTCGGGTCACTGAAACGCGGCATGCTCGGGTCGCGGTTATCGCGCGAGCTGCCGGAGGTCATCGCGAAGCCGCGCTCGCGCCTTGAAAGGACCACATCATGACTCGCGTATTGATCATGTTCGACACCACCGAGGGCCAAACGCGCAAGATCGCCCATGCCATCGGTAACCGGCTCGGTTCAAGCGGCATCATGGCGGATGTTTTCCGCGCGGGCGACATGGAGCCGGCGCTCAGCGCCTACGCCGGCATCATTGTCGCCGGGTCAGTGCATGCGGGCCGATATCAAAAGCGCCTGCTGCAGTGGGTGCGCACGCATGCACCCGAGTTCGGAACGCGTCCAAGCGCGTTCGTGTCGGTTAGCCTGGGCACGATGCAGAAGGAAGACGCCAAGGCAATCGCCGAACTCCGTTCGATCGTCGAGCGTTTCTGTGACGCCGCGGGGTGGAAGCCCATGACGGTCAAGCACGTTGCCGGCGCACTGATGTACACGCAGTACAACTTCGTCAAGCGCTGGCTCATGAAACGCATCAGCGCAAAGGCCGGCGGCGCTACCGACACCTCGCGCGATTACGAATACACCGATTGGAATGACCTCAACGCCTTCGCTGACGACTTCCGCCGCCGCGTCCACTGCAATGTCGCCCGTCGCGGTCAGCGTC
>JALDXK010000718.1:0-3146 GCA_032155105.1 Acidobacteriota bacterium | reverse complement strand
TGCCGCCCTGGGGCGCCGACATGTCGCAGACGTTGCCGATGCGCAACGACATCAGTCTGTCGCAGAAGGAGATCGACACCATCGCCGCGTGGGTGGACGGTGGCGCCGCGCGTGGCAACGCCGCCGAGATGCCGCCGGTGCCGGAGTTTGCCACCGGCTGGACTTACGGCAAGGAGCCCGACGTCATCCTCGAGATGCCCGTCGAATTCGACATCCCGGCTGAAGGCGAGCTCGGCGTGCAGATGTTCTATTCGAAGGTCCCGTGGGACGTGGATCGCTTTGCCGAAGTCGTCGAGCTGAAGCCGAGCAACCGCGCCGTCCTGCATCACGCCGGCATCTACTTCGTGGACATTCCGGAAGGTGCGTCGCTGGTCAATGGGCGCATCGTCGACAAGGACGGCAAGGTGATTGGCGACCGCGGCTCGCGCGGCTTGCCGTCGACTGATAGCGGGCTGCCCGGATCGAGCAAGTTGCTGTCGTGGGTGCCCGGCCGCGGCCTCGATCATCACCGCCCGAACATCGGCAAGCGCATTCCCGCCGGCAAGTACGTGAACTGGCAGATGCACTACAACCCGATCGGTACGCCGCAGAAAGATCGCACCAGGCTTGGCATCTGGTTCAACAAGGTGCCGGTGACGCACGAGGTGCTGATTCGCCAGGCCGGCGATCCCCTGGCAACGACCAAGGGCGGTTTGTCGGTCTATCGCGCCGAAGGCCGCGAGGTGGAATACAAGGCGGACCCGGGCAGCACGCGCCGCAACCGCAACACGCCGAACATTCCGCCCTACGCCGAGAACTGGCGGCTCACCGGCATCACGCCCGTGACCGAAGACATCACGCTCTACGCGATGTCGCCGCACATGCACCTGCGCGGCAAGAGCCTGAAGTGGGTGATCGTCTATCCCGACGGCCGCGAGCAGACCATCCTCAACGTGCCGAAGTTCGACTTCAACTGGCAGTTCAACTACGAGTTGAAGGAGCCGCTGAAGATTCCCGCCGGCAGCAAGATCCTCGGGCTCGGCGTCTACGACAACTCGGTGCGGAACAAGTGGAATCCCGGCCCGCACCTCGAGGTCTACTGGTCGGAGCAGAGCTGGGACGAGATGTACCAGCCGTTCACCGAGTATTCGGTGGACAGCCAGGACCTGACGGTGCTGAAGCCCGTCACCTCATCCCAGCAGCAGCGATAGTTCTAATCCGCAGGGAAGTGACCGCGGTCACTTCCCTGCATCCAGCCGCTTCACGACTTCCTCTGAAATATCGACCGCTGGGCTCCACCACACGATCGCGGCCTGTTCGAGGCCGAACACGAACTCCAGCCCCTTCTCTTTCGACACCGCATCGATGATCGGCGCCAGCTTGACGCGGAATTCGGCGTCGAAGGTGGACTGCAGCCGTTCGATGTCGGCCCGGGCGTCCTGCTGAAAGCGTTCGAACTCGACGCGCGACTTCTCGAAGGCCTTCTGCAGATCGGCCGCGGCGCGCGGACTCAGTGCGACTGCTGTTTTCTGCAAGTCGAGGCGCTGCTTCTCGAGCTCGGCGGCCTTCGCCGCCGCTTCGGACTCTTTTTGCTTCACGAACGTGTCGATCTCGGCGAGCGCGGACTTGCCGGCCTTGCTCGAGCGTGCGACGTAGGCGAGGCTCACGGCGCCAACGCGCGTGGCGTCTTGCGCGAATGCAGGTGTAACGACGGCGAGGGAAAGAACGGCGATGGCAAGCGCGCGGATCATGCAGACCTCCGCGCGTTTGGACGACGACATTGCGTGGTTGGCTTTGAACTCCCGGCACGCGCTGCCGCCCAGGCGAGAAGTGCTGCCCCGGCAAGGAGTGCCGCCCCGGCAGGTTACTTGACCGTCTTCCCGCCTTTTCTGTTGTCGATGACGAAGCGATCGCGCGCGGGCATCTTGATCTTCGGCAGCGTGGCCGCGTCCATGACCGCGTCCTCGGGCACCACCTTGTTCAACGCGAGGATGTAGGCCACGAGCGAATAGGTTTCATTCGGCGTCAACGTGCCCGGCTGCATGAACGGCATCGCGCGATAGGTGTAGTCGTAGAGCGTCGTGGCGTAGGGCCAGTAGTTGCCCACGGCGCGCGGCAGCTTGGCGTTGGTGGCGAAGTCGAAGTTCTTGCCGGCGTCGGTGGCGACGAGGCGTTCCGCGGTCGCGCCTTCGCCCGTCTTGCCGTGGCACGACGCGCACTTCGCCGCGTAGATCTTCGCGCCTTCCGCGACCGTGCCGCTGCCCGCCGGAAGTCCGCGGCCATCAGGCATCACGTCGATGTCGAGTTTCTTGATCTCGTCCGGCGTCGCCGCGCGGCCAATGCCCAGAGGTGTCGTCGGTGGCGTCTTGGTCTGGGCATTCACGGCGCTGAAGGTCAGGCATGCACAGGCACTGACCAGCAGGATGAAGAATGCGCGGTGCTTTCTGCGGCCCCGGTGTATTTGTCTGTGCGCTCTGTGGCCCTGGCCGTTGTGACGTCTGTGCCTTCTGTGGCTCTGGTGGTTGTGACGCATCAGAGGCCCTCAGCAAATTTCACGGTGCCGTCTGCGTGAATGCGCCAGCCGCGGATGTTGTTGAAGTGGTACGCGGTGTTCGGTCCGCGCGCCGCGACCAGCGCCGCGTAGGTCGGCTGCGAATAGCCGGTTTCATCGGTGGCGCGGCTGGCGATGATCGTCTCGCCGCCTTTCCACTGGAACGGGAAACGGAAGCGCGTGTGGCACTTCGGCAGCACCGGCTCGTCGAGCTTCGCGTTCTGCCACGTCTTGCCGCCGTCGGTGCTGATCTCGACGCGCGCGATCTTGCCGCGGCCGGTCCAGGCGATGCCGCGAATCTCCCACCAGCCGGGGCCGCTCAACCGGTCGGGGAACGCCGGCTCGGTGATCAGCGACTTGGCGTCCATGTCGAGGCTGAACATGCGCGCCGTGCCGTCGGGCAGCGGGTCGGTGTACTTCGACGTTTCCTCGCGGGTCATGAACGGCTGATCGGCGACCTCGATGCGCCGCAGCCACTTGATGCTCGCGTTGCCTTCGACGCCGGGCAGGAACAGGCGCACCGGGTAGCCCTGCTCGGGACGCAGCGGCTCGCCGTTCTGGCCGTACGCGATCAGCGCATCGTCCCAGGCCTTGGCCATCGGGATGCTGCGCGTCA
>JALDXK010000717.1:0-3150 GCA_032155105.1 Acidobacteriota bacterium | reverse complement strand
CCTTGGTGCCGTCGTTGTTGAACGTCGCCGAGTGCCAGTAGGCAAAGTTCTTGTCGGTCGCGGCGTCGAGACGCTTGGGGTTCATCGGATCGGAGATGTCCAGCAGGATGCCGTTGCCCGAGCAGGCGCCCGCCGCCAATCCGACCTCGGGATACACGGTGATGTCGTGACACTGGTTGGTGGTGCTGGTGCGCTGGGTGCCCGGGCCGTGATCGCCGCCGGGGAACAGGCCGGCGACCGCGCCGGTCTTTTCATCCGCGAAGATGCGCGGACGATTGACGACGCGCGCCTTCTCCGGCGAGGCGAGCGGCACCTCGATCACGTCGATGCTGAACAGCGCCGTGTTCGGGTTCTCCTTGGGATCGCCGCCGGAGCAGTCCACCAACTCCTCACCGGGGCGGACGCCGCCGGTGCCCGAGCCGTAGACATACAGCGTGGTCGCGTCTTTCGGCACGAGCGTATGCGTGTGCGAGCCGCGGCACGTCTGGACGGCCGCCACCTGCTTCGGATTGCGGATGTCCTTGATGTCGAAGATGCGCACGCCGCGGAAGCGTTCCTTGCTGACCGGCTCGGCCACGCCCTGCGTGCCGCAGTCGAGCCGCCCGCGCGTCTGCTCGACCGACATGAAGAGGAGCGTGCCGTAGATCGACACGTCACCCTGGCCTCCCGGGCAGACGATCGACGCCAGCAGCCGCGGGCTCCTGGCGCTTTCGATGTCGTAGGCGTTGAAGCCATGGAAGTTGCCCATGACCATGTGCGTGCCGCTGAACGCGAGATCGGAATTGGCAAAGTCCAACGCACCCGCGCCCGGAGGCGCCGCCGAGTTCGGTGCGTACGGCTGCGGGCCGCCGGGTTGCGGAGCCCCGCCGCCGGTTTGGGGTGCGGTCGGCGGTGGCGCCGGCGGCGTGGCGTTGGCCGGACGTTCGCCCGGCATCGGCAGGCCGCCCGGATTCTTCGGATCGAAGAAGCCTTCCGGCCGCGGCCGTGTGGACATCAACTCCATGCCGCGGGCCGCGACGCCGGCATCACGCACGCCGGGCTTCAGGCCAACGCGCGGATCGTTGGCATCCGCCGGCTTCTGCTGCGCAATGCCCGTGGCCACGCCCAGCGCGATTAACCCCGCAACCGCAATTCCCAATCTCATTTCAGCTCCTTGAGCAGCAACGCCATCCGATCGATTTCCATCCGCTGATCTGCATCGACGTCCGACGCGAACGCGAAGATGCCGCCTTCCTGTCCCGCGCCGGGCGTCTTGAACAGTTCCTCCACCATCTGGATGGCGCCACCATGATGCTTGATCATGCCTCTCAGGAAGAGGCGGTCGAACTCGACGCCCTTTGCCGCCGCGAGCGCCGTCATCTCCTCCGTGGTGAGCATGCCGGGCATGAAGCCTTCGGCAGTGTGGTGGTGGTGCGGGCCCGGGATTGCCGCCCCATGATCCTGCAGCCATTTCCTCATCATGTTGATCTCGTCGTCCTGCGACACCTGGATGCGCAGACCGAGGAGTTTCATGTCGGGCCGTGAGGTCCGTTCGTTGATCAACGTCACCATCTCCACCGCCTGCGCGTGGTGACCGATCATGCCCTGCATGAACTTGATGTCGGCGGCCGTGGCGCCGACCTTCGACAGGTCCGTGGCCTCGGCGGTCGAGATGGTGCGGGTTTCCTGGCCGGGTGCGCCCGGCTGCATGATGCGCGTGCCGGTCGAGGAACCACCGCCGGCCGTTTTACACGACACCAGCGAGACGGGAACAAGGAGGACAAGGACTAGACGAAAAAAACCAGTTGTTGGCACCTAACTAGCTTACTGGAATCCGTTCGCCTTTTTAACGCTTGGCAGGTGCCGAAGACGGCGGACGGTTCGCGAACTCGCCCGAGGTTTCCTCGACCCGGAACGCCCAGTCGACATTCGCGGATTCCACCAGAAAATCGTAGGTTCTCGGCCCTTCGTCGAATTCGGCCGTCCCCGCGCTCGTCCCGGTCGTGTCGGCGACGATGCCGATGGTGCGGCCGCTGATGGCGCTGCGAAGCGTGAGCTTGAAGGTCCCGGCCCCGCGGGGCGATTCGTTCGAGGTTTCCCAGAGGATGCGGAAACGTCCCGTCTCGCTGGGGATGTCGCCGACCGTCCTGGTACCGTGCCCCGACCACGATCCCACGACGCGCGTGACGGCGACGATGGGTTGAGGCTCGGGTGGTCTTGAGGTGCAGTCTTGAAACACCACAGCCAATAGCCCAACCCTGACCAAGCGGCGACAGACCATGTCTACTGTGGTGAGGTGCTGGTCGTTGTGGCTGCGCTCCACTCCGGTGGATTCTGACCCATTAGATGACGCACGAAGAAGTCGAACCGCTTGCGTTCGCCGTAGTCGGCGAACTCGCCGCCGCGGCCGGCGTTGTGCTCGGCGCCGGGGATCATCAGGAAATCGAAGTTCTTGTTCGCCTTGAGGAGCGCGTTCACGACCTGCAGCGTCGACGCCGGGTCGACGTTGGTGTCGAGCTCGCCGACAATCAGCAGGATCTTCCCCCGCAACCGGTGGGCATGGTCGACATTCGAGGACGCGGCATACTGCGGACCGATCGGCCATCCCATCCACTGCTCGTTCCACCAGATCTTGTCCATGCGGTTGTCGTGGCAACCGGCGTACGCCACCGCGACCTTGTAGAAGCCAGGATGGAACAGCAGCGCACCCATGGAATTCTGTCCGCCGGCTGACCCGCCGTAGATGCCGACGCGAGTGAGGTCGTACCACGGGTGCTTCGCCGCAAACGCCTGGTGCCAGAGGATGCGATCGGGAAAGCCGCCGTCCTTGAGGTTCTGCCATGCCACGTCGTGGAACGCCTTCGATCGGTTCGAGGTGCCCATGCCGTCCATCTGCACGACGATGAAGCCGAGCTCGGCCTGGGCCTGCATGCCGCTGGTGGCGGAGAAGGATTTCGGCGTGTGCGTGCCGTGCGGACCGGCGTAGATGTACTCGATCACCGGATACTTCTTCGACGGGTCGAAGTGCCGCGGCTTCCACACCAGCCCCCAGATGTCCGTCGTCCCGTCGCGGCCCTTGGCGACGAACGGTTCCGGCGCCTTCCATCCGAGCGTCACGAGTGCTGAAATGTCGCCACGCTCGATCTCGATTGGAGGGCGACGGCTCAAGCC
>JALDXK010000716.1:0-3168 GCA_032155105.1 Acidobacteriota bacterium | reverse complement strand
ACGATGTCGAGGCGGTGCCAGACGCCGCGTGTGACGTTCGGGGCGATCACGACAAAGGGAGGGTCCGGGAATTCGCCGGTCACGGCGTCGGGCTCACCGGCCCGCAGCTGCAGGCCGGTGTCTGTGTTCGCCAGCGCCAGAAAGGTGTTGCGGTCATCGCCGAGGGTGCTCCCCAGATCGATCTCCATGTAGGAGCCATCGGCTGACGCATTCGCGGAGCGGAACCACAGCGTCGCGCGGAACTGGTCGGCGCCGGCGCCGGACGATGGCTGGCCAGCGGCCACCGCCAGGCCCGGGCCGAACGGCCACCCGCCGAATGTTCCGTTCTGGTTACCCAATGAAATGTTGTTCGAGATCCGGAAGGCTCCCTGCCCGGAGTGGTTGTCACCAGAGTCGCCGACGGACTGGTCGACGTACGGGGAGATCGGGATCACTCCGCCGGACCAGCCTTCCTGGTTCTGGATCGAACCGTTGGACATGGACGCCGTCACCGTCCAGGTCATGGCCGGGAGCAGAGCGGTGATCAGGCCAATCACAAAAAGACGGATAAAACGGGGTGGACTTATAGAGCGTCTGGGCATCGCACTCACGCTTCGATTCACTTCTGAACTCCTAGGGCCCGCAAGGCGAGCTCCACACGGTTAACGACGTTGCGCCCTGTCTCTGATTGAGCCAATAATGTGTAGGGAAGACGCGGACGCTACTGTATTTTGAAGGACTCAAGAGTAATCTAAATCAAGACGAATTCAAAGGATGAGTTTGGTGGGGAGCAGCGTAAAGACCGTGCACCTTTGTGCATTTCCGGTGCGCGGTTCGGTGAGCAGTTCAAGGGCGTGCGGCGGAAGGGCTCGCGCCGGGACTAACAGGACGACGGTGGAGGGTCTCGCTCAGCTCGCGCGAGCAACTAGCAGTTACCGAGGTTGACCACCGGCGAGCCTCCCACGAGCAGATGCCTTGGCTTCATGGGCGGATGGTGGCATGGCGTGACAGGCCTTCCACCGCTGGATCTCGTCGAACAGCGCCCGCCGATTCTCGCGGTACTCCTCTTCCGACGCCGAGCGCCATCGCTCGACGGCCTTGCGAATGCGATCGACTTCGGCCGGCAGACGATCGTCGCCCAGCCCGTCGCGAAACGTCCGGCCCAGCCAGGCGCGAGTGCATCCCAGGCGCACCTGCTCGGCGAGGAACCGCTCCGGTCGGACCGGCAGAATCTCGTGCGACAACCGCCCAATGCCCCCCACGCCGAACGGCATGCGTGCTTCGCGCAGCGTCGCGGCGAGGCTGTCAATCACGCCCGTACACATTGGCTCAAGTATTACGTTGCACCCCAGCTCGATGCTGAGATCGTTCAATCCGATGTGCACCTCGTCGATGTGGCCTGCAGCGAGGCACGCGGCAAGCTGCCCCGCGGCTGAGTTCGTTTCGACCAGCAAGCTGACCTTGCAGCGACCGTCGACCATCGCCACGAACGAGCGAACGTCGGCGGGAGTGAAGAAATAGGGCAGCATGACCACGTCGGTCCCGCCCGCGAGCACGGCATCGATCTCGTCGGGCGTGCGCTCGGACAACGGGTTGATGCGCACCATCAGGTCGGCGCGCTGGAGCGCGGCTTTGACGTGGAGGACCGAGTCGAGCTGGTGGGTCGACTGAAACAGACTGCGACCCGCTTGTCGCTCGGCCTTACCCTCCCGCTCGAGGTCGATCACGATGCGGTCGATTCCTGCACGCTCCGCTTCCCCGGCCAGGGCCACGTCGTCCGTGATCAGGGAGAGAATCATGGCCACGCGTACGGGATATCGGGACTGTTCTGCGGAAGGCGATCCTCGTCCGGATCGCCGACGTTCTGAGCGATCGAGTTCAAGTGCAGGAGATAGAGAGGTTCGGGACCGCGAGCCTGAAAGCCGTGCCACACGCCCGGTGGAATCTGGACGAGCGCCGGACTGTCGTCGCTGAGGACGCACTCGAGGATGCGGCCGACGCTCGGCGAGTGCGGTCGGGCGTCGAACAGGGCCACGGCAGCGGTGCCGCGGAGCAGCGCGATCTGATCGATCTGCCGGTGGTGGCGGTACCAGGCCTTGATGACGCCTGGCAGGGTGCAGGTGACGTACGCCTGCCCAAACCCGACGAAGTGATCGTCGTTTGCGCGCTGCACCTCCATGAGGTGCCCGCGATCGTTGACCACCGTCTTCAAGCGCACGATGCGAACGTCGTCGATAGCCTCCATTCCGTCCACTCCCGTCGTTGTTAAGTCACACGAACAGCAGCCGCCCTCACCCGGTGAAGCTCGTCGATGTTCTTCTGATCGTCCCAGAGATACTGGTAGCCCCACCCCCTCTCCAGGTCGGCGGCTGGGAAGCGGGCCCTCAGTTCCGCATGCCTGCGCAGCAGGTACTCGGCGCCGAGATACTTGTAGTGCAGCAGCCGCGCCCGCTCCGTCCTCGGGAACAGGACCTCGCCGGTCGGTGATGCGGAATGCCGGCCCTCCGTGAAATTGATCTCCCGAATCCGATTGGGATCGAACACCTGCGGCTTGTCCCAGATCGGATCGCGCATCCCGTGCTGCACGCTCTTCCAGAGAGGCTTCCGCGACGACGGCCAGCCGTCGGCCACCATGTTGTAGCCCTCGGGCCGGAGGATCGTCACGCCGTGTCCCGCACATGCCTGCAGATAGCCGCGAAGATCAGGATGGTACACGTGTTCGTCGACGTTGACGACAATCACCCAGTCGGCGGCACCCCGGCTCTGCTTCCAGCAGTGGTTGTAGTGATTCGTCGCCGCCTGCACGAACGAGTCGCCGTCGATGCGGAATTCCGCGAGAACGACCTTGCGGTTGGCGGCCAGGAGATCGCGCGATCGATCGGTCGATCCGTTGTCGCAGATGAAGTAGCGATCGACGAGCGAATCGTAGTGCCGGAAGAAGTACGGGAGCATCCGCTCCTCGTTCCAGCACAGGGCATGGAGATGGACCGTGATCCTGGCGCGACGCCTGGACGGGAGAAGAAAGCCGAACACGCCGCCGGCTAGACCTGTCTGCGTTCGGGGCCGCCGAACACGCTGCGAAAGTACGCGAACGCCGGCTCGCTGACGAAGCGCTGGCTGCGATCGAAGCGGGTGCCCCACGTCGCCTGGTGCTGTTCGACGAGGACCGGATCGCTCCGGAACATGTCG
>JALDXK010000715.1:0-3171 GCA_032155105.1 Acidobacteriota bacterium | reverse complement strand
CGTAGACGTGCGCGGGTCCGGACTCATTGGACACATAGGCGATCCAGCGGGCATCCGGCGAGAACCGTGGCGCACTTTCGTCGGCCGGGCTCGTGGCGAAGGGCAGTCGTGCCGCGCTGTGCAGGATCCAGATGTCGCGACCCGTCGTCGGATGTTGCTCCATGAATGCCAGCGACCGGCCATCCGCTGACCACGAGCCCGGCAACTGCAGCGCGTCCGTCGTGGTCAGCCGTTCGGCGGACCCTTCGGCACTTGCCGGCACGACGAACAGGTTGAGCGCGCCGTTTCGGTTCGACGCGAACGTCACGCGGTCGCCGCCGGCCGACCAGATCGGCGAGCGATTCGCAGCCTCGAAGGTGAGTTGTGTCAGCGAGCCAGCGGTGACGTCGTACGACCAGACGTGCTCGGTGCTATCGGCCACGCCCAGCAGCACCTTGCGTCCGTTGGGCGACAGGCGTGGCGTGACGTAGGCATGCGCAGGCGCGGCCAGCGGCGTTTGCACGCGCCCGTCCACCACCACCAGCCTGCGTGCCGACTGGGTCACGCTCGGGTGATAGACCGTGGCGCCGCCGGGTGAAACGGCAAACTGTGCCGCGCCGTCGGCCGACGTGGCGACGCCTTCGAGCCCGCGCGCGGCGACGCCGATTGACGTGAGCCGGCGGGCATCGAACGCCACGACCCAGATCGCCCCGCCATGCGCATAGGCCAGGTGGCCCGACTCGAGGTAGCGCGGGTTGGTGCCCCCTTTCAGGATGCTGGTGCGCTTCCCGCTGCGTAGCGACTGTGCGGCGATCTCGGCCTCATCCCACTCGCCGACGGTGCCGACCGTGAAGAGCACCGTGTCGCCATCGGGGAGGAACTCGGGCCAGCGGTGACTGAACTCGCCACGTGAGACATCGAGCTGGGTGGCGCGCGCCGGCGTGCCGCCGTTGGCGGAGACTTGTTGCAGGGCCGCTCCGGTTGCAGATGCGAAGACGATCGTGTCTGATGCGCTCCAGCTGCCACCGAGGCCATCGGGCGCATCGCAAATCGCCACAGGGACACCGCCGCCAATTGGGACCTTCTTCAACTTGCCGTCGGCAAAGAAGCCTACCCATTCGCCGTCCGCGGAAAAGAACGGGCTCGTGGCGCCAATCGTTCCCGGTAGGGGCCGCCCCGCGCCGCCCGCCAGCGTGCGCATCAGCAGGTGCGTGGTCACGCCGCGCGTAGATACGTACACCACGGCACGGCCATCAGGGCGCATCGCGAGACTGCCGAGCTCCGTGGATGCGAGCCGCTCGTCGTCGGGGAGCGTCACCGAGAAGCGCACTTCGCCGGCCGTGACCGGTAGCGAGGACCGGCGCGGCCATGCCACCGTTGCCATGACGCCGATCACCGCGCCAAGCGCCACCAGCGCCGACGCTCGAAGCCACGTTGCCGTCCGGCGCGGGGCGGCGTCGGCCAGAGGCAATCCGGACACCTCGCTGGGCCGCTCGTGCGCCAGCGCATCCTCGAGCTCGAGACGTGCATCGCCGACATCTCGGAACCGCCGGCGCAGGTCCTTTTGCAGGCATCGGCGCAGCAACCGCCGAACCGGGAGTGGCGTCTGCGGCGGGAGCCGCGACCAGTCCGGCTCCTTGTCGAGGATCGCCGAGACAATGTCGGATCGCGATCCGCCGTCGAACGCCAGCCGGCCCGTCAGCATCTCGAACAGGACGCAACCGAACGCCCACACATCCGTGCGTCGATCGACCTCGCCGCCGCGCGCCTGCTCGGGGCTCATGTACGGCGCCGTGCCCAACACCGCGCCTGCCGCGGTGACCAGGGTCGAGGCCCCGGGATCCGCCAGCTCCTCATCGGACTTGGCGAGGCCGAAGTCGAGCACCTTGGCGTGGCCGCCCGAAGTGACCTTGATGTTGGCCGGCTTCAGATCACGATGCACGACCCCGCGTTCATGCGCGGCCTCGAGGGCGGCGGCAATCTCCGCCGCTAACCGCAGCACCTCGTCCAGGCTGAGATGCCGGCGGCGCTGGATGTTGTCGAGCGTTTCGCCGTCGACCAGCTCCATGACGAGACCGCAGCTGCCGTCGAACTCCGCAAGACCGTGGAGCGTGGCGATGTTGGGGTGATTGAGCGCCGCGAGGGCGCGGGCCTCGCGGCGGAGACGGGCCAGGCTGTCGGGGTGGTGACAAAAGTCCGGGTGAACCAGTTTGAGGGCGACCTCGCGGTTCAGCACCGTATCGCGAGCGCGGTAAACCTCGCCCATCCCTCCGGCGCCGAGGCCGCTGATGACCTCATAGCCGCCTAGACGCGTCCCTGGTGTGAGCCGCATGGCCGCCGGAATTATAGACGGCGGTCATCGTGTATCCTACGGCGAACCATCATGCTGCGGGCGGGCGTCGTCTGGCTCATCGTCGTGTCGCTTACGGCCCCGGCAGCCGGAGGGCAGCGCCGCGTTGAGCTGAAAGTCGGCGACCAGGCGCCGCCATTCACCCTGATTGGCTCCGATGGGCGCACCTACCGGCTCTCGGATTACCGCGGCAAGCAGGTGGTGGTGCTCGCATGGTTCGCGAAGGCATTTACCAGCGGGTGAACGGCCGAGTGCAAGTCACTCCGTGAGAGTGGCGAAGAGATCCGTCGCTTCAATGTCGCGCATTTCTCAGCCAGCGTCGACACTCCGGAGACGAACAAGGCGTTTGCGCAGTCGCTCGCGGTGGATTATCCGTTGCTCAGCGATCCGGCGAAGACGGTGGCGACGGCGTACGGCGTGGTCGACGAAGACGCGCCGTTCCCAGCGCGCTGGACGTTTTACATCGGACTCGACGGCCGGATCCTGCACATCGACAAGCGCGTCAACCCCGCGACACACGGCAAGGTGA
Organism: Acidobacteriota bacterium; assembly: GCA_032155105.1. GTDB lineage: Bacteria > Acidobacteriota > Vicinamibacteria > Vicinamibacterales > UBA2999 > 12-FULL-67-14b. The sequence continues at coordinate 313 of JALDXK010000715.1, read as the reverse complement.
TTGCCGCGAAACTCGCGGAGCTCGGCGTGCCGCGTCGCGGCTCGCGCTAGCGACGCGTCCACCGTCGCGCGCCGCGCTTCGGCGGCTCCACCTTGCGCCTCCACCTTCGCGCTTCGCGCTGTGGCGGACAGGCCGGTGGACAAGCATGGCGCGCGCGGTAGAATCGCGCATGGATCGACGAGATTTTCTCACCATCACCGCCGCCGGACTGTTCGGTGCCGGGCTTGCCGGCGACGCGGCTGCCAAGGCGATCACGCAAACCGCGACACGCAAGATCCTCCTTGCCGGCGGTGGTTACGGCACGGCCTTCATC
>JALDXK010000714.1:0-3181 GCA_032155105.1 Acidobacteriota bacterium | reverse complement strand
GGCCAGAAGATCGAGAACACCGGCCCGCTCACCAAGAAGCGGATGGAGACCTGCGACACCGAGTTCCTTGCGGCGGCCAAGAAGTTCATCAAGAAGGCGCATGAGGATGGCAAGCCGTTCTTCGTCTGGTTCAACACCTCACACATGCACTTCCGCACCCACATCGAGGACCGCATGCGCGGCCAGTCCGGTCGCTGGCAGTCCGAGTACCACGACTGCATGATCGAGCACGACAAACACATCGGCGAGATGCTCGCGCTCGTCGACGAGCTCGGCATCGCCGACAACACGATGGTGATGTACAGCACCGACAACGGCCCGCACATGAACTCGTGGCCTGATGCCGGCATGACACCCTTCCGCAACGAGAAGAACTCGAACTGGGAGGGCGCGTACCGCGTGCCGTGCATGGTCCGCTGGCCGGGCGTTGTCAAGCCCGGTACGGTGTGCAACGAAATCGTCAGTCACCTCGACTGGCTGCCGACGATCGTCGAGGCGGCCGGCGGCGGTGACGTGAAGGAGAAGCTGCTGAAGGGTCACGAGGCGAACGGGAAGAAATTCAAGGTGCATCTCGACGGCTTCAGCCTGTTGCCGTACTTGTCCGGCAAGGCGAAGAAACACGAACGCAAGGGTTTCCTCTACTTCACCGACGACGGCGACCTTGCCTGCCTGCGTTTCGACAACTGGAAGGTGGTGTTCATGGAGCAGCGCACGCAGGGAACGCTGCGGATCTGGGCCGAGCCGCTGGTTACGCTGCGGGTTCCGAAGATTTTCAATCTGCGCACCGACCCGTACGAGCGAGCGGACATCACCTCGAACACGTACTACGATTGGCTGCTCGACCACGTCTATCTGCTCGTTCCCGCGCAAGCGGGCGTGGCAGAATTCCTGTCGTCGTTCAAGGAGTATCCGCCCCGGCAGAAGGCGGCCAGCTTTGGCGTCGATCAGGTGATCGAGAAGATGACCTCGGCGGCCGGCGGCGGCCAACACTGAAGCGTTGGAGTAAGGCATGACCCTTCCACTCTCCACTCGTACGGACGATAGGGCGGGCGCCTCGGAGCCAAGTTCGGCTCCCGGGCCGCCCCCGTTTCCAGACATGGTCTGGATTCCGGGTGGGACGTTTCGTATGGGGTCCGACAAGCACTACCCCGAGGAACGGCCGGTGCATCGCGTGACCGTGGACGGGTTCTGGATGGATCGCTTTCCCGTGACCAACGAGCGCTTCGCGCGGTTCGTAGACGCCACTCATCACCGGACGTTCGCGGAGATCCCGCCCGACCCGGCGCAGTATCCCGGTGCACTGCCGGAGATGCTCTACGCCGGGTCGCTCCTGTTCGTCCAGCCTTCGGGACCCGTCGATCGACGAGACTTCTCCAATTGGTGGCAGTTCGCACGGGGAGCGGACTGGCGCCACCCCCAGGGTGCCGAAACTTCGCTCGACGGTCTCGCCCAGCACCCGGTCGTGCACGTGACGTTCGGCGATGCCGAAGTCTTCTCGCATTGGGAGGGTAAGGAGTTGCCAACCGAAGCCGAATGGGAGTTCGCCGCCAGGGGTGGACTCGACGGAGCAGCGTATGCGTGGGGCGATGAGTTCCTGCCAGGCGATCGCCACCAGGCGAACACATGGCAGGGAGAGTTTCCCTGGCAGCACCAGTCGCGAGACGGATACGAACGCACGTCACCGGTCGGTGTTTTTCCGGCAAATGGGTACGGCCTCTACGACATGATCGGCAACGTCTGGGAGTGGACGACGGACTGGTACGTGCCGAAGCATCCGGCCGAAGCGGTGAAGGCGTGCTGCATTCCGCTCAACCCCCGCGGCCCGCGCGCGGAGGAGAGCTACGATTCATGTCAACCGGCGATCAAGATCCCGCGGAAGGTGCTGAAGGGCGGATCGCACCTGTGCGCGCCGAATTACTGCCGACGGTATCGGCCGGCTGCACGCTTCCCGGAACCGATTGACACGTCCACCAGTCATGTCGGCTTCCGTTGTATTGTCAAGCCGGCGAGAGCACAGGGCTGAGCGAACCTTACTCGGGCAACTTCGACATCGTGTAGCCGGTGATCGATCCGTTCGGCCATTCACGGATGACGAGCAGGGCATCGTGTTCTTCGATGTAGACGAGGGGCCATTCACGCGTCGGCGTCTGGCGTTGAAGCGCAACCATCTCACGAATGAAATTCAACTGCTGCCGGATATCCGGGTCAAAACCAGACCACATCCATGTCCTTCACTGCTGGGTTGAATCAATGCAGTTCCCGCGCCGTTGCAATACTCAGCTAGATCGGCTATCGGCGGCTCGAGGCTCATCCATCAGCCCCAAGGGGAGTGTCCTCGATAGGTACGTCCTCACAGTCCTCATATACCTGGTGGCGTCGGGGGCGGTTGCGTTTCCCGCCCGCGCGCAAACGCCCGACAGCCCGGCCGCCGCGCCTGTCTCTGGCCGGACCTTCGTTTCCGATGACGTTCCTGCTACGGTCACGGCGTGGAACCGGACGCTCGCTGTGCTTCGCACTTCTCTGGGCTCGTCCTCGGCCCAGCAGCGAGCAGCCGCAGCCTCGGCTCGGCTGGAAGCCGCGATCGAGCGGCTCTCCGCCGACGAGATTGGTTATTCAGTGGCCGAGCTGGGCGCCGTTCGTGGGGCCGTGATCGTCGGGAGTGCCGAGGCGCTTTTCGCGATACTCGAGGGCGACCTGCCACAGGACACGGCGACCACGCTCGACACCGCGGGCGCCCAGGCCGTCAGTCGATTGCAGACTCTGTTGCGCGATCGGGCCGAACAGCGCCGGTGGTCCGTCCTCATTCGCAGCATCGCCGAAGCCCTGCTCGCCACTGTCGTGTTCGTCGTGTTCTGGCTGTTGATCCGGCGTACCACGGAGCGGCTGCGCGACAGGCTCGCAGCGGCCACGGCGAAACGAATCAGGGACCCGGGAATCCCCGGCGTCGACACCTATTCAGTCGTGTTCGCGGTGCTCCGCGTGTTCATTCGACTGGTCGAGATAGCAGTGCGGCTGGCGGCCGCGTACATCTTTCTGACATTCGTCTTCTCGCGCTTCGCCTACTCGCGGCCGTGGAGCCAGAGGCTGGGCGCGTTCGTGGTCGACACCTTCACTCGAATGGCAGCAGCTGTCATCGACCAGCTTCCCAATCTGATCACGCTCGCGGTGATTCTGTTCGTCA
>JALDXK010000713.1:0-3194 GCA_032155105.1 Acidobacteriota bacterium | reverse complement strand
TCGACTGAAGGAGGGCAGGATGGACGCAACCACGGCGGACCTGAAGCCCAAGACCCTCGAGGGCGCGAAGCGCCAGTTCGTGGAGCTGTACGGGTCCGCGCTGATTACGAACACGTATCTCCGAATCGCTCTGGCGCTGGTCTCCCTCGTCGCCATAGGCCTCGTGGGCCTCAACATCTACACGGTCTCGCGGTACTCGCAGATCAAGCCGCTCGTGATCCGCATTGATGACGTCGGCAGAGCCGAGGCAGTGCAGTACGACGCGACGACCTACCAGCCGCAGCCGCCTGAACTCCGCTACTTCCTCACGCAGTTCATCGTGAAGCACTTCAGCCGGCTGCGTGCCACCGTCCAGCGCGAGTATCCCGAGTCTCTCCTCTTCCTGGAGCCGGCCCTTGCGGACGCCACGATCGCCCAGAACGAGCAGAGCCGGGCCATCGAAACGTTCATGACCAATCCGTCCGCCGACGAGGTGGACATCGTCATTCAGAACGTCAGCCTGAGCGAGTTGGCGCAGGCGCCGCACAAGGCGTCCGTGAGCTTCCAGAAGCTCCTGTACTCCCCTGGCACCCGCCAGGAGCGCGCCCGCCAGACGTTCATCGCGCAGATCGATTTCAGCTTGAGGGACCGCGTTCCGAATGAGTTCGTGCGCGTCAATCCGCTCGGTCTTCAGATCTCGTACTTCCGTGTCGATCAGGCCTTTGAGGAGAGCCAGGCCAATGGTCGCTAACGTCGCATTCCTTGCAGCACTGACGACGTTCCTGGCCGTCGCGTGGCTGGCGGGCGAGTTGTCGTTCCTCGCACCCTTCAAGGCAGGAATCTTCCGCAGTCATGGGGGCACGATTGGCGTCACAATCATTGTTCTCTTCCTGAATCTGTGCGCCGCGTACTACGGCATCGCACGCTGGCTCTTCCTGCGCGATGCCGGGCGCAAGCTCGCGCATATGGACCAGCAACTCGGGTCGCGAGACGCCGTGCTGCGCGACCTCCACAAGGACTTGAAGCCGTAGGGGAACCATGTCATGTGGCGGGACATTGACCCTCGTGACGACGAGCGTGAGCGGCCTGACCTGAGCCGAGCGACCGCCGCGCGATCCGACGACGGCGCGTCGAAGTGCGCCGAGTCTGTAGATGCGCTGACGTGCAATCTGGACCTGCCACGCGGCTCCACGCGCCGGCCTGTGAGGGACCGAGACCGCTGGATCGCTTTGCGCGAATCGGAAGTCCGGATGTTGGCCACGGCTGGCGCATTCCGGGTCGTAGTGGCTTCCGATCTTCGGGACATGCGCGGACGCCCCGCAAGCGCCAGCAACGGCGAGCTGAGAGCCCTCCGGGAGGCGGGCCTCGTGGAGACGCGTCCCTACCTCATCGGTCGAGACCGAGCCACCCTCGTGACGCTGACGGACCGTGGCCGGGACCTGCTGGAGAGACATCGCAGCACCGACCGCGACGGCACGACGCAGGCGTACTACGCCGGCTTCGTAAAGCCGCGAGAACTGTCGCACGACGCCCAGCTCTACCGCGCCTACGAACGATCGGCCGGGCGCCTCAAGGAGAACGGCGCTGTTGTCACACGGGTCGTCCTCGACTACGAGCTGAAGCGGGACTATCAGCGGTTCCTTCACGACTTGAAACGCGAGCGCCGCGGTCAAGAGCAGGACGCCGATCGCCACGCCGCCGACGTGGCTGAGTGGGCGGCCAGCCGTGATCTCCCGGTGATCGACGGCCACGTCCATTTCCCCGACGTTCGCATCGAGTACGAACGGCCGGACGGTGATCGGAAGGTCGAGGATATCGAGGTCGTGACGCCCCATTACCGCGGCGCCTATGCCGCGGCGAAGGGGCGGACCGGCTTCAGCTCCTACCGCATCAGCACCGGTCTCGGAGGCCGCGGCGGGCGGTCCGGCCGCAGCCCCGACCCGCGCATCTTCGAGGAGTTCCTGTGACTCACGAGGAGCGCATCAAGCGGGTCGCGACCTTCGGCTTCACGCATCGGCAGGCCGCCTTCCTGGTCGAGGTGATGCTGCATTCCGGCTTTTTCCTTGGCCGGCAGTACTGCACGTTCGCGCGCATCGTCCGTGGACAGAAGATGGTCGACTTCCTCGAGAGGCTGACCACGCGGAAGCTCGCGACACCGTATCGCTGCGGCCACAACAAGGCTCGCGTCTACCACCTGCACAACACGACTCTGTACGACGCCATCGAGCAGCGGGACGTTCGGTTCCGCAAGCGGATGGCACTGGGGCGGGCGCTCGAGCGCCTGATGATCCTCGACCACGTCATCACGCATCGAGAGTTCCGCTGGCTCGGCTCGGAGCAGGACAAGGTCGCTCATTTCCTGACCACAACGTCCCTGGACCGGGACGCGCTGCCGCGCCTGGCGTTCGGCGTGAAGCCGAACATCACCGTGCGCCACTTCCCCGACAAGCTGCCGATTGGCATCTCACCAGATGGTCGAACTCACGCGTTCTTGTACCTCCTGGTGAGTCCGCTCCCGCACGACTTCCGAGTGTTCCTGCGCCGTCATGCGGAACTCCTGCGCGCACTGCCGGCGTGGTCGATCCAGCTCCTCGTGCCGGTCGAGCAGACCGACAACGAAGGGCGGGCGCAAGACCTTGCTGACCAGTACGAGAGCGCCTTTCGGCTCGAACTCGGCGCTCCTCTGGATCCCGTCACCGCAAACGAGCTGCGGTGGTTCAGGGAGGCCAGCACGCTCGCTACGGGAGTGGGCGACGAGAAGCGGATGCGACGGGCTCGACGCATCTTCGGAACGCCGCGGTTTCGAGCCCTGCGGCGAGCATTGGAACTCGATGGCGGGCGGGCGGTCGACGTCGCCATGTCGACGAGTCTCGCCGACGCCATCGAGCGGAGAGAAGGACGGTTTGAACGCCATGAAGTGCGCCGTCAGTACTTTCGTCTCTCACACCTGGTCGGCACGGCCTGAGCGCCTGGCAGGGGAACAGGGAGGGGAACACAGGGGGGGAACAGGCCCTCGCGTGAGGTGTTCCCCCCTCTCGGTGTGCCGTCCCATCGTCTCGGCCGCTTCCTGGTGCTCGGGCTGTGGCGACAGCGCAGCAGCTAAGCCCTTGGCCTGGTGCTGGTTGCAGCGGTCAAGAACGGGCGGCGGTTTCTGCCGCCCGCGGGCTGCCACCAGGCGAGGGAGGCGATCACAGAGGCAACCGTGGGGGGGGGGG
>JALDXK010000712.1:0-3195 GCA_032155105.1 Acidobacteriota bacterium | reverse complement strand
CGCCAGGTCCGCGCTCATCGTTGCGCTGCATTCGATCACCTGCACGAACGCGCTTGGCGCCGTCATTGCCGAACGCCCGTGCGCGCACCTGGTTCGGGTCGCGTCGCCGCGCTGCAGGCGGTGCTGGCCGGCCATCGTGCGCGAGGCGATCGCCGCCACGCGCGTCGATGTGGATGGCCAGTCACGCGCGTTGTGCGACGCGACCGAGGACGATCTCGACCCGATCCGCATCGCGCTCTCAACACGGATCGCCGCGATTCGTGCGCGCCTGGCCGCGGTTGGCGCCGGCGAGCGTCAACCGTCGCTGTTCGATCGGCGGGCCGACGCCATCGCCGCGCACCAATCGCAAACACGCACGCGGCTCGACCTGGCGTTGTCGCGCCGGATGGAGAGCATCGGTTCTCACGCCATCGTGAACGAGGCGGCCGCCCGGCTGGTGGCGGTGTGGCCGGTGCGCGCGCGGTGATTACCGGGTTCGGCGGCGACCTGATTTCCCACGCCTACGTCGAGCAGGAACTGCTGCCGGCGATGGGCCGCCACGACGCGGCGTTGGCTGCCTTCGAGAAGCAACTGGCGCGATGGTGGCGGCAGGCCTCGCGATCGCTTGGGCCGGCGTCGAGCGTGCGCTCGATCTTCGACGTCGCGGTCGCGCCGCTGCTGCAGATGCTGGGCCACGAACGTCCGGTGTGCGCCCCGCATCCTGCAGGCCTATGCGGCACCGTGTCTGATTCCGGCGTCGTCCTGATCACGGTGCCGTGGACGACGCCGCTCGGTACCGCCTGGCGCGACGCGATCAGGCAGGGCATCGGCGCGGACGCCTCATGGGCCGTCGTCTGCAACGGCCGCGCGCTGAGGATTGTCGACTGCACGCGCGCGTGGACGAGGGTGGGCATCGAGTTCGAGTTCGAATCCTTGCTCGCGAGCCCGAAGGGCGTGGCGGCGCTGTGGTCACTGGCCGGGGCCGGGGCGATGCGCGGCACCGCGGCCGGATCCTTGCGCGCCCGCGTCGTTGCGTCCGACACGCATGCCGCGCGCGTGTGCGGATCGCTCGGCGACGGCGTGCTCGAAGCATTGCCGCGGCTCGCCGGCGCACTGGCGTCACCGTCGTTGCCGCACGGCGCCGCGGGTCCGCTCGACCAGGCGCTCACCGTCATTTATCGCATCCTGTTTCTCCTGTTCGCGGAAGCCCGTGGCGCGGTGCCGGTATGGCACGAGATCTATCGCGACGCGTACACGATCGGGTGCCTGGCGAAGCGAGCCGGGACGCCGGGGATCACCGGATTGTGGGCGGCGCTCCAGGCCATCTCCCGCCTGGCGCACACGGGCTGCAAGGCCGGCGATCTCGACGTAACGGCGTTCAACGGCCGGCTGTTCTCGCCGCGGCATGCGCCGCTCGTCGAGCGCCGGCGCGTACCCGATGCGGTGGTGCGCGAGGTGCTGCTCGCCCTGGTCACCGAGCGCACCCCGCACGGCCGCCGGCCGATTTCCTATCACGACCTCGGCGTCGAACAGCTCGGCTCGGTGTACGAGCGCGTGCTCGAGTACGAGCCGCACGCGCACGACCGCCGCATTGCGTTGACGCGAACGTCGCTCGAACGCAAGGCCACCGGCAGCTTCTACACACCGCGATCGATCACGGGATTCCTCGTGCGCCGAACCCTGGCGCCGCTGGTCGACGGCAAGACGGCCGATCAGATCCTCGGCCTGCGTGTGGTCGATCCCGCCATGGGCAGCGGCGCGTTTCTGGTCGCCGCGTGCCACTACCTCGCCGACCAGTGCGAACAGGCGCTGATCCACGAAGGCCGCTGGTCTGCAGGCGAGGTGACCGGCGCCGATCGTGCCACGCTGCGCCGCCAGGTCGCCGAGCGCTGCCTCTACGGCGTCGATCTCAATCCAACGGCGGTGCAACTGGCACGGCTATCGATGTGGCTCACTACTCTCGCCGCCGATCGCCCGCTGACGTTTCTCGATCATCACCTGGCCGCGGGCAACAGCCTGTTGGGCGCGCGGCTCGACGACCTGGCCCGGCCGCCATCGAATCGGCGCCTCACGCGCTCCAATCGGCGTCTCATCGGTGTCAATCGGTGGCCGCTGCTCGACGATCAACTTGGAGAAGTCGTCGCCGCCCGCGTGCTGCCGGCGCGATTGCAGATGGCACTCACACCGTCGGATTCGCTCGACGCCGTCAAGACCAAGGAGCACATGCTGATGTCGCTCCAAGCAGACGATGGCCCAATCGCACGATGGTCGCTGGCCGCGGACCTCTGGTGCGCCGCGCGGTTATGGCCGGGCCCGCCGCCGGCGCCGGGTCTTGTCGCCGAATGGATCGCCGCCGCCACCGGTGCGCAGACAACGATGCCGGGGGCGCGGCTCCGCGAGTCGATGCGCGAGGCGCGCGCGATCGCGCGGCGTCACGGCGCGTTCCATTGGGAGCTGGCGTTCCCCGAGGTGTTCTTCGATGACCAGGGGAGACTCGCGCCGGGCGGCGGCTTCGATGCGGTGCTGGGCAATCCACCGTGGGACATGATGCGCGCTGATGCGGGCACGCGCGAAGACCGCGCCGCGGCGAAGGCGAACACCGCGGCGTCGGCGCGCTTCTATCGCACCTCGCGCGACTACTCATTGCAGGGCGGAGGCCACACCAATCGCTACCAGTTGTTCCTCGAGCGCGCCTTGCGGCTGGCCAAGCCGTCAGGCCGCATCGGCCTGATACTTCCCTCGGGCATCGCCACCGATCACGGCAGCGCGCTGCTGAGGAAACACCTCCTCGATCGCACGACGATCGAGACCTGGGTGGGCTTCGACAATCGCCGCCGCATCTTTCCCATCCACCGCAGTATGCGATTCGTGGTGATGGCGGCCACCAACAGTGGGCGCACCGACGTCTTGAACCTTCGCTGCGGGCTCACCGATCCGGATGCGCTCGACGCGCGCGAGCCATCGCCGGCGCTGCTCACCATTTCGCGGTCACGCCTCGAGGCGTGGAGTCCAGACCACCTGGCGATCCCCGAGGTGGCCGATGCCACGTCGCTCGCGATCGTGAGCGGGATCCTCGTCCGGGTTCCGCGGCTGGCCGAGGCCGCGGGCTGGAACGTCCGGTTCGGCCGGGAACTCAATGCCACGGACGACCGGCCTCATTTTGTCCGGCTCACCAACCCAGGATCGCGCCTGTTGCCGATTATCGAAGGCAAGCTG
>JALDXK010000711.1:0-3202 GCA_032155105.1 Acidobacteriota bacterium | reverse complement strand
CCCGACATCATCGCGGCGGCCGGGCTCGGATCCGCGCCGCGCGTCGCCGTCTTCGACGGCGCGAGCGGGGCCATCGTGTCTGATCGCCTCGTGGGCGACGCGGCCGATCGCGCCGGCCTGTTCGTCGCGGCCGGTGACGTGGACGGCGACGGCCGGCCCGACATCATCACCGGCGCCGGCAGTGGCCCCGCAGTCCGCGTGCTCAGCGGCGCCAGCGGTGCGCCGATCTGGTCGGCGACCGTGTTTGCGCCGCCGTTCGCGGGCGGTGTTCACGTCGCCGCGGGCGACATCGACGGCGACGGCTTCGCCGACATCATCACTGGCTCAGGTGCTGGCGATCCGTCGTTGGTGAAGATCTTCAGCGGCGGCGTGACGCACACTGAGCTGCGGTCCTTCGTGCCGTATCCCGGATTCATGGGCGGCGTGTGGGTCGCGTCCGGTGATGTGAACGGCGACGGCTATGACGACGTCATCACCGGCGCGGGAGCGGGCGGCGGTCCGCACGTGCGGGTGTTCGACGGTCGCACCGGTGACGCAGGCCTCCAGTTCCTCGTGGGCGGCTACGCGACGGGCGGCGTGCGGGTCGCTGCCGGCGACGTCAACGGCGATGGGCGGGCCGACATCATCACCGCGCCGGGCCCGGGCGGCAACGGCGTGATCCGGATGTTCAACGGCGTCTCGGGGGCGGCGATCGGACCGCCGATCACGCCTTCCGGTGCGGACTCCGGCGCCTATTTCGTCAGCACCGCGATCCTGGAAAATCGGATGGTGATCGACGCGCCGGCATCGGGCGCGATCGTGTCCGACACGTTCCGCCTGAGCGGCTGGGTCTTCGAGGAAGGCGCAGCCGACACTGGCGTCGATGCCGTGCATGTGTGGGCCTACCCGGTGACGGGCGCTCCGGCGACGTTCCTCGGAGAGGCGTCGCTCGGTGACCTCAGGCCCGACGTGGGCGCGATCTTCGGCGCGCGCTACACCGCGTCTGGCTATCACCTGGATGTGGCCGGGCTCGCCGCCGGTCAGTACGACGTGGTGGCCTACGCGCACAGCAGCGTGAGCGGCCTCTTCAACACCCGCCGCATCGTGCGGGTAAGGGTGGTGCCGGCCGGCACCGACCTGCGCATCGGCGTGGATCTGCCGCGTCCGGGCCGGGTGAGCCCGCGGTTCCGCGTCGCCGGCTTTGCGTTCGACGCCGGGCTGACCGGGTCCGACAGCGGCATCGAGGCGGTGCACGTGTGGGCGGCGCCCGAGGTGGGCGCGGCGATGTTCCTCGGCGCGGCGACGCTGGGCGACTTCAGGCCTGACGTCGCCAACAACCTGTCAGGCTTCCACCTCGACGTGCCAGACCTGGCGCCGGGGAATTACGAACTGTGGGTCTTCGCGAAGGCCGCGGCCCGGCCGACATTCGCGGACGCCCTCGTCGTTCCGATCACCGTCGCCCCGTGGCAGCCGGCGTTGCAGATGCACATCGATGCGCCTGCGGTCGGAGCGGTCGCGGACGGTGGGTTCCTGGTCGGCGGGTGGGCGCTGGTCACGGACGGTCCCACGACACCGGGCGTGGATGCGGTGCACGTGTGGGCGTATCCGGTAGGCGGCGGCGCGCCGACGTTCGTCGGCGCCGCGCAGCTCGGCGGTGCACGTCCCGACGTGGGTTCGCTCTTCGGTCCCGGTTATGAGAACACCGGGTTCAACCTGCTGGTGAACGATCTGCCGGCGGGGACGTGGGACCTCGCGGTCTTCGCGCGCATGACTGGCGCGAGCGGGTTCAGCCCGGCGCAGACGGTGCGCATCATCGTGCCGTAACGTCGAACGTCGTAGGGGCGGGACTGATCTCTGGATCGGCTATTCTGTCGGCATGAGCGCTAGCGTCAGCATCGAGGTCGACCAGCACACCGCGGATGTGCTTCAGAGGCGAGCCGCCGAACTCGGCGTGACCGTCGCGCAACTGATCGCTGAACTTGCGGCCCTCGACGGCGCGCCAAGGGAAGCGGACGCCGATGAGATTGCGGAGCTCGATCGTCGATCGGCCACGGCCGCTGAACGCTCGCGCGTGCCGCATGACCGCGTGGTGCAGTGGCTCCGCACGTGGGGCACGCGCGGGTTTCGACCGTGGCCGGGTCAGTAGAAATCGAGTGGTCGCTCGACGCCCTCGCGGACCTCGATCGATTTGCTGCATTCCTCCACGAACGGATTCCCGGCCTCGCGGCGCGCGTCGCGAACGAGCTTGTCGACAGGACTGACGTCCTCCGCCGGCATCCGAAACTGGGACGAGCCATGGCGGGTCGCGAAGAATACCGCGAACTCCTCCTTCAGGTGCTCGGTGGCACATACGCCCTCCAGTACCGGTACGATGGCCGCTCTATTCTGATGCTCCGTGTCTTTCACGGACGCGAGGCAAAGTAGGGCCGCGCGCCAGGCACTCAGACCGCTCGTCGAAGGGGGGCCGATCAAAATGATTCGGCGCACGCCTGATTGCTGCTCGTGCTCTGCCGCGTAAACCGTTCGTGCGTCCAATAAAGACGCTGGATATCCGGTTTGGGTGTAGATTTCTGAATCGTCACGCACGAAGTGATTCGAGTGATCCGCATCAACAACGCCGTCGCGCGCACGCGGCGGCCGGTCGGGAGGAGGCTGCGCATGCGCAAATTCTTGTTCGGGCTTCTGGTCGTGTGTCTCGTGCCCGCCACAGGGTGGGCGCAGAAGCGGGGCCTGTTGCCACAGGACTACTACAAGATGTCGTTCGTGAGCGAGGTCGCGCTCGCGCCGGCCGGGGACATCGTCGCGTTCACGGTCACGACGATCGTCGAGAAGGACAACCGCCGCCATCGCGAGGTCTGGGTGCAGCGGCTCAAGAACGGGACGCCGGACGGCCTGCCCACCCGTTTCACCGATCCGACGCGCGAAGCGTCAGGACCGGCCTGGTCGCCGGACGGCTCGCTGCTCAGCTTCACGTCGCGGCGCAGCGGCGATCGCAACAGCACCTGGTTCGTGCGCCTCGTGCCGCCGAGCGGCGAGGCGTTTCACATCGACGGTGTCGAAGGGGCGCCGGTGTGGTCCGCGGACGGCAAGTGGATCGCCTATCTGAAGGAGCCGGGTGAGAACGCCGGCGAAGAAGCGGAGCGGAACAACCGCGACGGCTGGATCGCGCCGAACGCCATCAGCCGAACGCTCGACGCCAAGCGCTTCGACGGCCGTGTCGTGA
>JALDXK010000710.1:0-3203 GCA_032155105.1 Acidobacteriota bacterium | reverse complement strand
CCGCCCGGTTCTTGGACGCTGTGGGTAGCGTCGAAAACCACCGGCGCGCCGAGTGCGGGGGAGATCCGCAGACATCGCCACGCCTGTTCGACGTGCGAGTCTCGCGCAAGACGGGCGAGATGACCACCAACGCCGGGCGTGACGTGGACGACGCTGCCGTTCTTCGTGTGGTCTCAGCTGGTCTCTGCCCTGTTATTGCTGCTGGCGTTCCCGGCGCTGCAGGCCGCGGCGATCTTTCAACTGATGGATCGCCTGGCCGGCACGAGCTTCTTCATGCCGAGCGGTCTCGTCGTCGGCGGCGTGCCGCTGCAGGCGATCTCGGGCGGCGGCAATCCGCTGCTGTGGCAGCACCTGTTCTGGTTCCTCGGCCATCCCGAGGTCTACGTCCTGATCCTGCCGGCGATGGGCATTGTCGCCGAAGTGATCACCACGAATGCGCGACGGCCGTTATGGGGATACGGCCTGATGGTGGGCGCAGTGCTGTTCATGGGCGGCATGTCGATGGTGGTGTGGGCGCATCACATGTTCCTCACCGGCATGGGCACCACGCTCGGCACCTTCTTCCAGGTGACGACCTTCATCATCTCGATTCCGTCAGTGGTCCTGTTGACGTCACTCGTGCTGACGCTGTGGGGCGGTTCGATCACGTTCGGCACGGCGATGCTGTTCGCGCTGGCGTTCCTGCCGATGTTCGGCATCGGCGGCCTGACCGGCTTGCCGCTCGGGCTTGCCGCGAGCGACGTGGCGCTGCACGACACCTATTACGTGGTGGCGCATTTCCATTACCTGGTCGCGCCCGGCACCATGTTCGCGCTATTCGCCGGCATCTATCACTACTTCCCGCGAATCACTGGCAGATCCCTCGACGAGACCCTCGGCAAGGTTCACTTCTGGGGATCGTTCATCTGCATGAACCTGATCTTCCTGCCGATGTTCGCGATCGGCCTGATGGGCGTGAACCGCCGCTTGTGGGACGCCGGCGCCAGCTACGCGCACGCACAACCGACGCTGCAGTGGCAAACGCACATGACGTATGCCGCGTTCGTGCTCGCGGCCTTCCAGATTCCTTTCGTCGTCAATTTGTTCCGACATTGCCGGCCGCTCGCCGTCAGCGATCAGCAATCGGCAATCAGCAATCAGGCCGCGAACCGGGAACCGGACAAGCGTTCTTCCGGATCCCCGATCCCGGATCCCGGATCCCGTCTGCGCGCGGACACAGGAACCACGTCCGCGCGCCTCGGGATGTGGTTGTTCTTGGCTTCCGAAGCGATGTTCTTTGCGTCGCTGTTCTCCGGCTACGTGATGCTGCGCGCGGGATCGGTGACGTGGACGGATCGATTCCACGGCTTCCCGTGGCTCGAAACGCTGCTGCTGGTTGGCGCCAGCGCCGCCTTTGGCGCGTCGCGGGTTAGGTTGATCGCCAGCCACGCGCTCGCGTTGACGTTCGTGGTGATCAAGATCGCCGGCGATGCGGTGATGATCGGCAACGGCGCGCTGCCATCGGATAACCTGATGCTCGCGAGCTGGTACACGCTGACCTGGGTGCATGCCTTCCACGTCTTCGCGGGCGCGATTTTCACCGGCTGGCTTGCCGGGCCGTCGTTCAGAATGGCCGACGAGGATCGCGAACGATTCGAGGCGCGCATCGACGCCACGCGCACGTACTGGCTCTTCGTCGATCTCGTGTGGTTGGCCATCGTGGTTGGCTTCTTCTTCATCTAGTCATGGCCTGTCCGATCTGCGTCTCGCCTGAAGGCTTCGCGATCACCGCCGGCGTGCGGGCGGGCGCGCTGGTGCTGATCCTCGCGGCGACGATCATTGCGGCGCTGATCGCACGTTTTGCCCTGCGTCTGTGGGCCGCCGACCTGTCCACCGAAGCGCGAAGCGCGAAGGTGGAAGGCTCAGAAGCATGATTCAGCGCTGGTTGCCCGCCGCCGCATCCGCCCATGCCGCAGCGCTCGACGCAGTGCTGCTGAGCGTGCACGCCCACATGGCGCTGATTTTTGTGCTGTGGCTGGCGGTGTTCGTGTACGCGCTGGTCCGATTCAGGCAGGGCGCGCATCCCGAGGCGCGACGCGAAGGCGTGCGCGGATGGTGGCCGGCAATGGCCATCGGCGGCGTGATTGTCGGCGACGTGATCGTCCTGGCCGCGCTGGCGTTACCGGCGTGGGCGGAACGCCATGCGCCGCCGGCGGCGGATGTGCGCCCCGTCGAGGTGCGCATCACCGCCGAGCAGTTTGCGTGGAACATGCATTATCCCGGGCCCGACGGTGTCTTCGGCCGCACCACGGCCGCGCGAATCAGCGCCTCGAACCCGGTCGGCATCGATCGCGACGACCCGGCTGCGAAGGACGACATCGGCCTGCTCAACATCCTGACGCTGCCGGTCGATCGAACGGTGGTGATTCACCTCGCCAGCCGCGACGTGATTCACGGCTTTACGCTGAACGAGATGCGCGTGAAACAGGACGCGAACCCCGGCATGACCGCGCGGGTGTGGTTCACGCCAATACAGATCGGCACATGGGAGATCGCGTGTTCGCAGTTATGCGGCCTTGGTCATTACCGCATGCGCGGCGAGTACCGGATCGTCTCGCCGGAAGCGTGGGAGGAATGGCAGGCAGAGGAGGTCGCCCGCAACAACAAATGACAAACTCGTCTCTATTCTTTCATGTGTGATGTGTCACTTCTGGATCTTTTCACCCCGCTGCACCCATTCATCCCAGCCACCGACCAGGGCTTTCGCGCCGGGAATGCCCTTCTGGGCCAGGTCGACCGCCGCGCGGGCCGAGGTCATCTCGCGCGCACAGGCACAGTAGGTCACGATGGTCCGCTTCTCGTCCTTGAAGCGATCTGCCTGCTGGAACACCAGCGTGTAATCGACGTTCACCGCACCGGGGATGTGCCCCTTCGCATACGAATCGGGATCGCGCACGTCGATCACCAGCACCGCGTTCTTCTCCATCAGCGCCTTCAGCTCGTCGATCGAAATTCGCGGCACGTTCCTGATGGCCTGCGCCGAGAGGATCGTTCGCAGGGGCGGGACTTCAGTCCCGCCCATCAGAGCGCCGAGGACGAAGGCAATCGTTAGCGCGTTTGCCGCGACCCGAGCCATGACTCCCTGAAGCGCCTCTGCTCGTCGGTGAGCGTACCGCCGGTCTTCTCGACCGGCACGATCTCGATGCGGGGATCCTCCTCGAGGG
>JALDXK010000709.1:0-3221 GCA_032155105.1 Acidobacteriota bacterium | reverse complement strand
TCGTCCGCCTCGGGTAGAGGCGGTCTTCAGACTCCTGTCACTCCGTGTGAGCTGTCGGCGACACCGCCCCAGTCCTTTGTCACCCCGGGGTCGGTTGCTCGTCCACAGTCCTACTCACTGCGGAGCGCCAGCGATGGGTCGAGCCGCGATGCCTTTCTGGCAGGGATGGCGCAGGCCAGGAGCGCGACGGCACAGAGCACGAGACCGGCAGTTAGGTATGAAGCCGGGTCGAAGGTCTGAACGCCATACACCATCGTGCTCATCACGCGGCGCAGCAACACCGCGCCGGCGAGACCCAGTGCGAGCCCGATCGCAATCAGCCTGACGCCCTGGCGGAGGACCAGGGCGAGCACATCCGAAGCCGTCGCGCCGAAGGCCATCCGCACGCCGATCTCGGGGACGCGCTGCACGACGAACTCCGCGAGCACGCCATAGACCCCGACGACGGCCAGGACTAGGCCGATTGCCGAGAAGAGTCCGATCACACGAAGCACGAACAGACGCGGCGCCATCGAGCGGTCGATCCGCTCCTGGAGTGGTGTGACGCCCGTGAAGGGCTGCTCGCGATTCATCGAGCGGATGATTGCGCGAATTCCAGGCACGACATCCCCTGGATCGCCGTCGACCCTGATGAGCATTCCGTTGGCCATGAAGTTGGCCGACTGATTACTGAGCTGGTAAATCGTGGGTCCCTGTTCCTGCTCGAGACTTGACCCGCGCAGGTCGCCGATGACGCCAATAACCTCGAGTTCCTGGCGCTTGTTGATCATCACGGTCTTGCCGATCGGATCGGAGCTATTCCAGAACAGGCGCGCCGCCGACTCGTTCACGATGATCAGAGAAGGTCCGCCCCTCACCGCATCGCGCTCGGCGAAGAAGCGGCCGCTCAGGAGTCGGACTCCGAGCGCCTCGAAATACCCGGGACTGACCGCATCGACTCGAACGAGACCGAAATCGCGAGAGTCACCCGGGATGATGAGACCTCCGATGCCCATACCGCCGAGGAGCGGACCAAGACCGATCCCAGCGGCTCGCACACCCGGAAGCGCCTTGACCCGCTCGATGATTGCCGTGTGGTAATCCTGTGCGGCGCGCCTCTCACCGGGACTGGAGGACAGGGTGGCGGAGACAACAGATCGCGGATCGAAGCCGAGATCGAGTGCCGTCAGCGCTCGAACCGTTCGCACCATCAGCGTGGCTGCGACGGCCAGCATCAGAGCGATCGCGATCGCGCACACCGTGACACCGTGACGCAGGCGGGCGGCTGGTGGCGTGTCATGGCTCGACGCAAAGCTCGTGTGGTGACCGTGCCGCATCGACAGCACGGTTACGAGCCCGCAGGAGAGACCGACCGTGCCCGACAGAAGAAACGTAAAGGCGAGCGTGCCCCAGCTCACGCCGATCTGCGGCAGTCTCGGAACGGTTGGTGGTGCCAGCGAGACGAGTATCGGTACGCCCCACAACGCAAGGAGGAATCCACCAATTCCTCCGAGCAGCGAGATGACGAGGCTCTCTGTGAGCGATTGACGTACCAGCCGCAGACGTGACGCGCCGAGGGCGATGCGGGTGGTCAGCTCGTTTCGACGGCCGGCGGCCCGTGCGAGGAACAGGTTGACGACGTTAGCGGACGTCACGAGCAGGACACAGACCACAGCGCCAAACAGAAACATCAGTTGCGTTCTCACACGATCGACGATGCTGTCGAGCAACCCTTGTGCCTGAAGCGTCTGTGGTTCATTTGCAGGGAGACCTGCGCTTACGCGATTGCCGATAACGGCCAACTCCGCGTTGGCGTCTTTGAGAGACTGTTCTGGCGCAAGGCGAGCCAGAACGATGCTCGGCCTCCACGCGCCTTGCGCCGGGTTCGGGACATCCGGCGACCAGCACTGCCCGGGCATCACGCGATCCAGCGCTTCCAGCTCCGGGCCCATGACGCCGACGACTTCAGCTCGTACGCCTCCGGCCATTCTGATCTCAGTTCCGACGATATCGGAACTCCCTCCAAGACGACGCCAGAGTCGGTCGCTGAGCAGGACGGCGGCAGGCATGGGAGCGGGGGCGTCGGGATTCCCTCGTTGCGCGCGAGCCGCGTCATAGTGCGCCCGCGTGAACGGTCGGCCCAGGGTTGGCGTGACACCCAGAACTTCGAAGAACTGTTCGCTTACGCTGACACAACCGACTTGAAACGGTTCGCGGTCGACGATCGTCAGAACCTGAAGGACGCCGGCCGCAACGCGATCAAGTGTCTGCGACTGGCGCTGGATATCCAGAAAAGTCGCTGCCGTGAGCGGAGCCCGCTCCTGATTGGTGGTTCTCAGCGCTTCGACAAGGACGAGACGGCCACTCTCGGCAAAAGGCAGGCTGCGCCACAAGACGCCACTCACGACGCTGAAGACCGCCGAATTGAGCCCGATGCCGATGGCGAGGCTCACGATCGCGGCAATCGAGGCTAGCGGGTGCCGGCGCAGTGCGCGCAGCGCGTATCCCGCGTCGCGCGCGAGGACATCGAGATGTTCTGCCGGTGCCCGGCGGAGCAGATCGAACGCGGTTCTGAGCCACAGCCGGCGGACCTCCCGTGGCCGGCCTTCGGCGTCGCGCCGCTGATCGTGGAAATCAGCGGCCATGGCATCGCCGAAGTCCCCGCGGAAATCAGCGGGGAAGAGCTTGAGCAACGCGCGAAACAGACGTGCGTAGCGCGGCATGCCTGCCACCTGAATTTATCCAGTGAATCCCGTCAGCAGCTTTTTGGCTTGTGCCGACACGACGAGATCACGTAACCGTTCGGCTTCCGCCAGCGCGACTTTGCGTCCGAATGCGGTGAGCCGGTACGCCTGGCGACGGTCATTGCTGCCTGCCGCCGACTCGCGAATCATGCCATCGGCCAGCAGTCGCTTGATGATGCCGTACAGCGTGCCCGTGCTCAGCGCGACCGTTCCTCCGGTCCGTTGCTCGACTTCCTTGAGGATCGCGTAGCCGTGCTTCTCGCCGTCCACCAGTGCGAGCAGGATATGGAAGAGTGCCGGGGTCAGAGGCAGCGACGCGGTAGGGTCCCGGTCAACCATGGCGCGACACGATATGTCGTGTGACGACGTATTGTCAAGAGGAGTCGTTCGGGGCACCCCGCATGTCTGAGTGACACCCGCCGACCGGTCGGGCGTGGCGGGAGTTCAGATCACGCGCAGACTGTCCCCTGACTCGAGAAACCTGAACGTCAGTCGACT
>JALDXK010000708.1:0-3229 GCA_032155105.1 Acidobacteriota bacterium | reverse complement strand
CCAACCGGAGAAAGAGCTCGTGGAACGAGCGGAAAAAGCAGCGGCCGTGGCGGAGTTGAACGGGGTCTTCAAGACCACGAACACCGTCGTCGTCGCTCACTACGCCGGCCTCACGGTCGCCCAGATGCAGAACCTGCGCAAGCAGGCCCGGCAGGCTGGCGCCAGCGTGAAGGTGGCGAAAAACCGCCTCGCCAAGATTGCTCTTGAAGGCACCGATGCCGCTCCCATCGGCTCCCTGCTGAAGGGGCCGACCGTGATCGCCTATTCCAGCGATCCGGTGGCTGCATCGAAGGTCTCCATCGACTTCGCCAAGGCGAACGAAAAGTTCGTGATCCTCGGCGGCGTGATGGGCAAGACCGCGCTCGATCCCAACGGCGTCAAGGCGCTCGCGTCCTTGCCGTCGCTCGACGAGTTGCGGGCCAAGATCGTCGGCCTGATCCAGGCGCCGGCGACCAAGATCGCCCAGGTGATCAACGCCCCCGCGGCGAAGGTCGCCCGTGTGGTCCAGGCCTATGCCAGCAAGAGCTAGAGCGTGAGGCTCTCCATCCAACCGACTGGTTCGAACCTAAAGAGGAAGTAGATCAATGGCTGAGTTGTCGAAAATCGTAGAAGACCTGTCGAAGCTCACGGTCCTGGAGGCCGCCGAGCTCGCCAAGATGCTCGAAGAGAAGTGGGGCGTCACTGCTGCTGCTGCTGTTGCTGTTGCTGCTGCACCTGGTGCTGCTGCTGGCGCTGCTGCTGCGGAAGAGAAGACCGAGTTCACCGTCGTCCTGGCGGCGGTCGGCGACAAGAAGATCGAGGTCATCAAGGAGGTGCGTGCGCTCACGGGCCTCGGGCTGAAGGAAGCCAAGGACCTGGTCGAGGGCGCGCCGAAGCCGGTCAAGGAAGGCGTCAACAAGGAAGAAGCCGACAAGATCAAGACCACCCTCGAAAAGGTGGGTGCGAAGGTTGAGCTCAAGTAAGCAGTGCTTATTTGAGGGAATCCGGGCTGTGCCGCGGGCAGCCGGGGTTCGAACGAAAATGGCAGCTCCGGGCGATTTTTCGCCCGGGGCCAACATCACAAAGACGTGGATGGCTGGGATAACTCCGGCCACCGCGTGTTGACAGCGGAAGGCGACGGTTCGGCGCGGTCCGAATCGTCTAAATTCGAGGTTCCCGTACGCCTGTCCTGATGGTCGCGATGATGGCGGCCTTTCGGAGAGTCGTCCCGGTGCCCGGCCGGTAGACAGAACGAGAGAGATCGAATGGCGCAGACGTTCACGGGTCGCAAGCGCGTTAGGAAGTTTTTCGGAAAAATCGAGGAAGTCGCGGAGATGCCGAACCTCATTGAGGTTCAGAAGGCATCCTACGATCAGTTCCTCCTGGTGCGGGAACCGGCGGGCGGAAGGCCCGACGAAGGCCTTCAGGCCGTGTTCAAGTCGGTGTTCCCGATCAAGGACTTTTCCAACACATCGCAGCTCGATTTCGTCGGGTACGAATTCGATCCGCCGAAGTACGACGTCGACGAGTGCCGCCAGCGCGGCATGACGTTCGCCGCGCCGCTCAAAGTGAAGCTGCGGCTGATCGTGTTCGATGTCGACGAGGAAACCGGCGCGCGTTCGGTCAAGGACATCAAGGAGCAGGATGTCTACATGGGCGACATCCCGCTCATGACCAACAACGGCACCTTCATCGTCAACGGCACCGAGCGCGTCATCGTCAGCCAGATGCACCGTTCGCCCGGCGTGTTCTTCGACCACGACAAGGGCAAGTCCCATTCCTCGGGCAAGCTGCTGTTCGCCGCCCGTATCATCCCGTACCGCGGCTCCTGGCTCGACATCGAGTTCGACGCCAAGGATATCGTCTATGCGCGTATCGACCGCCGCCGGAAGATTCCGGTGACGTCGCTGCTGTTCGCGCTCGGCATGGACGGCGAGACCGTGCTCAACACCTTCTACAAGCAGGTGCCCTACAAGCGGCAGAAGGACGGCTGGCGCGTGCCGTTCGATGCCAACCGGCTCAAGGGCTACAAGGCGATCAACGATCTGGTCGACGCCGACAGCGGCCGCGTCGTGGTCGAGGCCGGCCACAAGATCACCGTGCGGCAGGCCCGCCAGCTCCAGGAGAAGGGGCTCAAGGCGCTGCGCATGACCGACGACGAACTGATCGGCCACTACATTGCCGAGGACCTCGTCAACACCAAGACCGGTGAGATCTACGCCGAGGCCGGCGACGAGATCACCGAGAAGAACCTCAAGGTGCTCAACGAGGCGGGCTACAAGGAAATCCCGATCCTCGACATCGACCACGTCAATGTCGGCGCCTACATCCGCAACACGCTGGCGGTCGACAAGAACATGACGCGCGAGGACGCGCTGTTCGATATCTATCGCGTGATGCGTCCCGGCGAGCCGCCGACGCTCGATACCGCGCAGTCGATGTTCAACTCGCTGTTCTTCGATCCCGAGCGCTACGACCTTTCGGCGGTCGGCCGCGTCAAGATGAACATGCGGCTCGACCTCGACGCCGCGGATACCGTGCGCGTGCTGCGCAAGGAAGACATCGTCGCGGTGATCCGCACGCTGCTCGACCTGCGCGACGGCAAGGGTGAGATCGACGATATCGACCATCTCGGCAACCGCCGGGTGCGCTCGGTCGGCGAACTGATGGAGAACCAGTACCGCATCGGCCTGCTGCGCATGGAGCGCGCGATCAAGGAGCGCATGTCCTCGGTGGACATCGACACCGTGATGCCGCAGGACCTGATCAACGCCAAGCCCGCGGCCGCCGCGGTGCGCGAGTTCTTCGGCTCCTCGCAGCTCTCGCAGTTCATGGATCAGACCAACCCGCTGTCCGAGATCACGCACAAGCGGCGTCTCTCGGCGCTGGGTCCGGGCGGCCTCACGCGCGAGCGCGCCGGCTTCGAGGTGCGCGACGTGCACCCGACGCACTACGGCCGCATCTGCCCGATCGAGACGCCGGAAGGCCCGAACATCGGCCTGATCAACTCGCTCGCGACCTACGCGCGCGTCAATAAATACGGCTTCGTCGAGACCCCCTACCGCAAGGTGAAGGACGGCAAGGTCACCGACGAGGTGGCCTACCTCTCGGCCATGGAAGAGTCGCGCTACACGGTGGCGCAGGCGAACGCGGTCATCGACGCGCGCGGCCGCTTCACCGAAGACCTGATCGTGTGCCGTCACGCCGGCGACGTGCTGATGGTGCCGCGTGAGAAGGTCGACTACATGGA
>JALDXK010000707.1:0-3230 GCA_032155105.1 Acidobacteriota bacterium | reverse complement strand
CCTTCCCGACCATGAAATCGGCGTCGAGATTCCATCCCAATCCGCTGTAGAAGGCCTTGGCGCGGTCAACGTCGGATACCGGGATGGCGATGGCCTCGAGTTTCAGATCGACGGTCGCGGCGGTGGGAGCGCCGGTGGCGCGTTGCTGTTCAGTGCTGACGTGCGTAGTGCTCATGGTGTTCTCCCTTGCCCGCGACGCTCGCCGCGAGCTGGTTCAGGCTTTCCCCAAGCATCCGGTTGAAAGCTGGGAACGGATGGATGACATCGGCGAGAGTCTTCAGCGGCGTCCCCAGCTTGATCGCGAGCACGAGCTCACCGACGATCTCGCCAGCGCGAGGTGTGACCATCGTCGCGCCAATCAACACGCCGCGCTCGCGATCGCCAACCAGTTTGAGCGCGCCTCCATGGAAGTCATGGATGTAGCCGCGCGCGGTCTCTGCCGGATCGGCGCTGGCGACGACGACGTCGATGCCTTGAGCCCGCGCGGCAGCTTCCGACAGCCCGACCGACGCAACCTCCGGATCGGTGTATGTCACACGAGGAACCGCTGTGTGATCGGCCCTCGCGTCCATGCCTCTCAGTCGGCGCGCCACGATCTGTCCGTGGTAGTAGGCGAGGTGGGTGAACCCACCGAGCCCCGTCACGTCACCAGCGCCGAAGACGCCAGGCTGCGCTTCGAGCGTCGACGGATCCACTTTCAGCCAGCCGCGCTCCGTCTGTGCGAGTCCGGCCCCTCGCCACGCCTCCACGTTGGGACGGCGGCCAGTGGCGACGAGCAATCGGTCGGCGCGCACCGTGGCGCCGGACTTCAAGTGGACGACCACGCCCGAACGTTCGCGCGAGGGTTCTATCATTGCCTGTTCGACGGCGACACATGGATCCCCGATCGTCAGCATGATGCCGTCCGCCTCCAGGTGTGGCCGGAGCGCAGCACCTGCCTCCGGCTCCTCGAGGCCAAGAAATGCCGGTCCGGCCTCGATGACGTTCACTCTGCAGCCAAGGCGGGCAAAGGCCTGTCCGAGCTCGACGCCGATGGCGCCCCCGCCGAGGATCGCGAGCGACACTGGCAGCTCCCTCGGAATTGCTGCTTGGCGGTTGGTCCAGAACTCCACGGTGTCGAGGCCGGGGATCGGTGGAATCGCTGCCGTACTGCCATTCGCGATCACCACGGCACGGCGCGCAATGAGCTGCTCGTTTCCGACGGCGACAGTGCGCAAGTCGGTCAGTTTCCCTTCACCTCGAAAGAGCCTGGCCCCGGTCGCCTCCATTGCGCGGGCAGGCCGGCTGTCGTCGAGGTTGCGCGCCATCCACAACACGCGTGTGGAAACCTTGGGGAAGTCGACACTCAATTCCACCCGTGACGCGGCGAGCACGCGCGCGCGACCGGCCTCGGTCAGCGTTTCCCCTGAGCGAAGCAACGTCTTGGAAGGCACGCATCCCCAGTACGGGCACTCTCCGCCGACGAGCTCTCGCTCGATCACCGCCAGCGTCAGCCCGCTTTCCTGAAGGCCCACGGCGATCGCTTCTCCGGCGACACCACCACCGAGACAAACGACGTCAAACTCCTGCGGCACGACCCTGGCCTCCGTAACCCAGCATCGAAAGCGGCGCATACAAAGTATGCTCGCCCAGAGCGCCCTCGTCCATCAGACTCTGGAATCGGGTTCGCCCTGACCAACACGAAGGTGTCGTCGATACCTTCGTCTGATAGGCCCGGCGCTGCGCATCGACCGCGATACTTGCGTTGGGTCGTCGTCGGCGCGTCATGCCGATCATGGCATTGGTGCTCGCTGTGGGGAGGTGTTAGTGTCTGGGGCACGAGCAGTTGAGGGCGTGAAGAACGTCGTGCTCGTCCCGCGATTCTCATCAGTCATTCGTACGGGGCCGTCGGTATTCGACGTGGACCGATGGAATGGCCGCGCGCGGCTGCGCGGCTGCGTGGATGCTTCGGTAGAGGAGATGTATGAGCTCATTCGTTCTCGTCCACGGTGCGTGGTACGGAAGCTGGTGCTGGAAGCGTGTTCGAACAAGATTGCAGGCCCAGGAGCATGAGGTGTTCACGCCGACGTTGACGGGACTGGCGGACCGCTCCCACCTCCTCTCTCGCGCGGTCAATCTGGAAACCCACATTCAGGACGTGGTGAATCTGATCCGCTGGGAGGAACTGACGGACATCGTGCTGTGCGGTCACTCGTACGGCGGCTGTGTCGTCAGCGGCGTCGCGGACCGGATGCCAGAGCGCATCCGCGCGCTGGTGTATCTGGATGCCTTCGTGCTCGAGGACGGGGAAACTCAATTGCAACACCTGACAGAAACGCAGTCTCATCAATTTCGAGAAGGCGTGAAGACCCTCGGGGAGGGCTGGAAGGTGCCGCCGATTCCTGCGGCCGCCTTCAACGTGAACGTCGCAGACCGCGAGTGGGTGGATCGGCAGTGCACGATGCACCCGTTAGCCGCGATGCAACAACCCCTGAGCCTGACGGGAGGTATCCAGAAGATCAAGAACGTGTCGTTCATCCTCGCCACCGGATACACCCCGGGTTCGCCGTTTCCGCCGTTCTACGAGAAAGCGAAGGCGAAAGGGTGGAAGACCCGAACGGTGCCATGCGGCCACGACGTCATGTTGGATCTCCCGGAGGAACTGACAACACTGCTCATTGAGAGTCGCTCGAGTTCTTCGACACCGCACGTGTCGACGACTTGAGCACCGTCGCCCCTCCGGGAGTGCGGTGTTTGCCCGCGATCGTGAGAGATGTGTGACGAGACGAACGCGCGGGCCACGGACTCACGACCACGCTCAAGGACCACCTGAACGCCGACCTGCTCGAATTCTGTCGCGCAGGTGCCTCCCGGTCACGCGAGCGCATGTCACTGCCATCCACACAGGAGCCGTCGTGATCCACTATCGGGACTGAGGAGTCAGCGATGGCCAGATGGATGCTTGTTCTCTCGGTGGTGGTGGTGCTGGCCCTTGATGGCGCGCGTTCCTACCATGCCCGCATCGGATATGCGCGCCCGACGGAGATGTGGCAGCCCGATCCGGCCGTGTACGCGGATCTGCGCTGGCCTCCGGGCAGTGACGTTCAGCCAGGGCAGCCGCTCGGCGCGCGGGTCTTCGCAGAGCGGTGCGCCGTCTGCCACGGCCCAGACGGACGCGGCAATGGGCCCGCCGCGCCGTCTTTGATTCCGCGCCCGCGTGACTTCAGCCTGGGACTCTTCAAGTACAAGTC
>JALDXK010000706.1:0-3230 GCA_032155105.1 Acidobacteriota bacterium | reverse complement strand
CCCCCACGCTCGCTCAGGGTCAGAGTCAGGGCGAGCCACGAGAAGTCCCCGTCGTGGTGAAGAAATACTCGTTTGAACCAGCCCGCATCGAGGTGACGGAGGGCGAGCACATCCGCCTGCTCGTCACCTCCGAAGACGGCGTGCACGGGCTCGAGATCAAGAAATTCAACGTGAACAAGAAAGTCCCCCGCGGCGGCGAGCAGATTACGATCGATTTCGTCGCCTCCTCCCCCGGCGAATTTCCGATTCTCTGCTCCGAATACTGCGGCAAGGGCCACGAAGCGATGAAGGGTAGGCTCGTGGTCGCCGCCAAGGCTACTCAGTAAGCCACCCAGGGCAGAACGCACCGACTGACCAGGAGACCAATCGCTTGCTCATCCGCCCACTCGTGCTTGGGATCGCCCTGCTCATCGCGGCGGCGGCCGCTGTCCCCGTCTCCGCGCAGAACGGCTCCGCGCCGGCAACGGCGCCGGCGCCGCCGGCCGAGGAACAGGACGACGATCCGGATCGCGATCCGAACAGCTCGCAACCCGACTTTTATGTAGCGACGCTGAACTCGAATCTGCCGCTGCCGAAAGGCGCGTTCAACTTCCGCCTCACCCACCGCTTCACGACCACGCTCGGACAGGGCGACATCAGCGATCTGTTCGAGCGGTTCTTCGGTCTCGACGGCGGCGCCATCATTGGTCTCGACCTGAAGTACGGCCTGTTCCGCAGCTTCAACGTGGGCGTTTACCGCACGTCGGATCGCACCATCCAGTTTTCAGCCCAGTACAACCTGTTTCGCGATAACGCCGGTCCGCTGGGCGTGAGCGTGATTGCCAATGTCGATGGCACCGAGAACTTCAGCGATGAGTACTCCCCCGGCATCGGGGTGGTGCTGTCGCGTGAGCTCGGCGATCGCGGCGCGCTCTACTTTCAGCCGTCGTACATCGGCAACAGCAACATCACCGACGACATCGGCGACGACTCCACGTTTCTTGCCGGCCTCGGTGCCCGCGTGCGGTTGGGTCGCAATTCGTACCTGTTCGTCGAGGGCTCGCCGCGCGTGTCTGGCTATGACCCGGGCGTCGGGCTGATTAGCTTCGGCTTCGAGCAACGCTACGGCGGTCACGTGTTCCAGCTCAATTTCTCGAACGGCTTTGCCACCACACTGGCGCAAGTCGCGCGCGGCGGCACCGCCAACGACGATTGGTATCTGGGGTTCAACCTGGCGAGGAAATTCTTCTAAGTTAAAAGTTAAAAGTTAAAAGTTAAAAGTTAAAAATCCGGGGCGCCGACATCATGCGAAACACACTTGCCATAGGACTGAGCACGGCGGTCATCGTCGTCATGACGGTGGCCGCGTGCGGGGGAGGTTCGAGCGGCGGCGGCACTCCGACCACGCCGACCACACCCACGAGCCCGACCAACCCGACGACGCCGACCGACACGGCGACCATCACCATCGGCGCCGACGGCCGGGTCACGCCGTCCAGCGTCACGATCACACGTGGCGGCCGGGTCACGATGATCAACAACCATAACCAGGCCCACGACATGTCGTCGGATCCGCATCCGGAGCACACGCAGTGCCCGGAGCTCAATGGGTGGGGATTTTTGTCGGCGGGTCAGCAGCGGACGTCAGGCAACCTGAACACCGCCCGGACGTGCGGCTTCCACGATCACAACCTCCCGGATAACGCCAATCTGAGAGGCTCGGTGATTATTCAGTAAAGCCTGCCGGGACCCGGGAACCGGGATCAACGGCCTTCGAAGGCGGGCTTGCGCTTCTCGAGATGGGCGCGCAGGCCTTCCTTCGCATCCTCGCTCTCGAACAACCGCTGCTGCAACTCGCGTTCGAGCGCGAGCCCCTCGCTGAATCCGGCTTCTAGGCCAGACTGCACCGCGCGCTTGATGTGGCCCACCGCCTTCGCGGCGCGGTTGGGCGGCGTGAACTGCCTGGCGTATTCCCGCACCGCGTCGGCGAAGCTGCGGCCCTTCAGTTCCGCCTCACCCCAGACGTGATTGACGAGGCCGATCGCCTGCGCGTCTTCGAACGACGACAGCGCGCCAGTCGCCATCATCTCGATGGCCCTGGCCTTGCCGACCAGGCGCGCGAACCGCTGCGTGCCGCCGGTGCCAGGCAGCACGCCGAGCGCCACTTCCGGCATGCCGATCCTGCCGGCGCCCTGCCGCGCGATGCGGATGTCGGCCGCCATCGCCACTTCGAGCCCGCCGCCGACGGTATGACCATTCAGCGCCGCAATCACCAGCTTCGGCGTCTGTTCGAGCCGGTTGAGCGTTTCGTTGGCGTGCAGGCAGAAGTAGTACTTGAAGGTCGGATCGGCGTCCGTGAGCATGCCGATGTTGGCGCCGGCGCAGAAGAACTTCTCCCCCGCGCCGGTGATGACGATCACGTGCACGGTGGTATCCATGCGCGCCTGCAGGATCGCCGCGTCCAGCTCCTGCATCATCTCGTAGGAGTAGGTATTCGCCGGCGGATCATCCAGCGTGAGTGTGCACACTCCGTCCGCAGTGGTCGTCTTCACCTTCGACATGTTCTGTGGCCCTGTGTCGTCTGCGCCTTCTGTGGCCTCACGCCTCGGTCCGCACGTATTCGAAGTCGAGCGGCATCCGGTTGATGCCGCGCTGCGGCGGCGCAATGTAGTTGGCGAACTGCCCCGGCTTGTAGACCGGCGTCACCTGGATGCTGTGCAGGTACTGCTTGTCTTCCGGCGACGGCAGCCACTCGTATTTCTTGCGCTCCCACTCCTCGGGGGTCAGCTGGTTGCCGTGCGGGTCGAAATGCGTGCCGGCATACACGCCGACCTTCCGGTGGAACTTGCGCGACGGCAGCGCAATCCGTTCCGACATGCCGTGGGCTTCGAGCACGCGCTTGTTCCAGCGATCGACGCCGGCCTGGCAGTCGCCGACATACCAGTCGCGCAGGACTTCGTTGAGCGCATTCCTCATCGGGACTTCCTGCCGGATGATCTTGCCGCTGTCGTCGAGCAGGTCGAGCATGTACATGTTCGCGCTGAGAACGTGATCGTCATCGAACTTGTCCTCTTCGGCGCGGCCCTTGAGGCCATTGGAGAAATACGCGGCGGCGTTGCTCGACACCTCGCTGCCGTGCAGATCGAGGCTCTGGCTGAACCAGAAGTTGACGAACTTCTGGATCAGCGGCAGGTCGATGCCGCCGGCCTTGCGCACGTCGCCGGAGAATCCCGTTTCGCGCAGTAGTTGGC
>JALDXK010000705.1:0-3251 GCA_032155105.1 Acidobacteriota bacterium | reverse complement strand
GTGTTCGAGGAGTTCGCCCGCAAGATCCAGCCGAACGTCGATCCGTTCCTGGCGCCTGAGGGCTTCGCGACCCAGCTCAATCCGGCGATCCTCGCCGAGTTCGCACACGTGGTCTACCGCTTCGGCCACTCGATGCTCCTCGACCAGATCGACCGGCTCGATCCCAACTTCGCGGCGAGCGAGATCGGTCTCATCGAGGCCTTCCTCAATCCGCTGGAGTTCAACACGGACGGCGCGCTGAGCCCCGAGGAGGCTGCGGGTGCCATCGTGCGCGGTACCACGCGCCAGGGCGGCAACGAGATCGACGAGTTCAAGACCGAGGCGCTGCGCAACAATCTGCTGGGCCTGCCCCTCGACCTCGCCGCCATCAATCTGACGCGCGCCCGCGACACGGGTGTGCCGTCGCTCAACGCGGCGCGGCGGGAGTTCTATGACCTGACGTCCGACAGCCAGCTCAAGCCCTACGAGAGCTGGATCGACTTCATGCAGGGCATCCAGCACCCCGAGTCGCTCGTCAACTTCGTCGCCGCCTACGGCACGCACGCCGGGCTGGTTGCCGCCGACGTCGACACGCTGGCCGAGAAGCGCGCGGTGGCGATGGCCCTGGTGATCGGCGGCAGCGCCCTCATCAATGCAGGCGCCGCCGACGAGCGCACCTTCATTGCCGACGATGCCGACCGGCTGGCATTCCTCAACGGTACCGGCATCTACGCCAATATCGGCGGCGTCACCGTCACCGGCGTCGACGACATCGACTTCTGGATCGGCGGCCTGGCCGAGAAGATCATGCCGTTCGGCGGCATGCTCGGCACCACCTTCAACTTCGTGTTCGAGACCCAGCTCGAGGCGCTCCAGAACGGCGACCGTCTTTATTACCTGGCGCGGCTCGCAGGCCTCAACTTCCTCACCGAACTGGAGAACAACTCGTTCGCCAAGCTGATCATGGGGAACACCGACGTCGACCGCCTTCCGGCCGACGTGTTCTCGGCACCCGCCTACATCCTGGAGGTGGACCCGGAACGCCAGTTCACCGGCCTTGGCGCCGACGGGCGCGACGACCCGGTCAATCCGCCCGAGGAAGATGATCCGCTGACGCCTCTGGTTATCCGCGACGACCCGGAGACGCCGGGGCAGGACACCAACTACCTCAGGTATACCGGCGTCGACCATGTCGTGCTCGGCGGCACCGACGGTGACGACGTCCTGATCGCCAGCATCGGCGACGACAGCATCTGGGGCGATGGCGGCAACGACAGGATCGAAGGCGGCCACGGCAACGATCAGATCGAGGGCGGCGCCGGCGACGACATCATCACCGATATCGGCGGCGACGATGTCATAAAGGGCAACGACGGCAACGATGTCATCCACGGCGGCCAGGGCGCGAACCTGCTGATCGGCGGCTTCGGCAACGACTTCATCGTCACCGGCGACGACGGCGACACCGAGACCTTCGGCGGCCCCGGCAACGACTTCATCCTGGGCACCCCGCTGGTGCTGCCGTCGTTCGGCAACGAAGGCGACGACTGGATCGAGATCGGCACCCAGGACGGCGCCGGCGGCGACAACTTCGATCCGCAGGAGTCGAGCCCGGTCATCGGCCACGACGTGTTCATCACGGGCAGCGGCTTCGACGAGGCGGACGGCGAGGGCGGCGACGACGTGATGGTCGGCTCCGACGGTCCGGACCACTTCTCCGGCGGCGGCGGCTTCGACTGGGCGAGCTACGAGAACGAGCCGCTCTTCGGCGTGAAGGTTGATCTCGAGGTCAGCGACTTCATCGAGCCGCCGGTGGCGCCGTCCGCGCAGGGCACCGAGGACCGCTTCGACGGTGTGGAGGGTCTGTCGGGATCGCGGTTCAGCGACATCCTGCGCGGCAGCGAGGAAGATGCAACCGATATCGACGTGGACGGAACGCTCAACAGCGCGCTCACCAATATCGCCTTCTACGCCGGCCTGCAGGAGGTGATCGACGTGCTGCTTGGCCCGGGCACGACCAGGTTCGCGTCCGGCAACATCGTCCTGGGCGGCGGCGGCAGCGACCTCCTGGAGGGGCGTGGCGGCGACGACCTCATCGACGGCGACCGCTCCCTCAACGTGCGCGTCAGCGTGCGCGAGAACGCCGACGGCACGGGTGCGGAGATCGCCACCTTCGAGAGCATCACCGAGATGGTGCCGTTCATGCTGGCGGGAACCTACAACCCCGGTCAGCTCGTGATCGTGCGCGAGATCCTGAACGACCAGCCGCCTGGATTCGACACGGCACTCTTCCGAGGCAACCGGTCCGAATACGACGTCATCGTCGACGGCGGTCTCGACGGCGTGGCCGGCACGGCGGACGACGTCGTCACCGTGATCGACAACGTGCCCCTCCGGGACGGCGTCGACCGCCTCGTCAACGTCGAGCGGCTTCAGTTCGCCGACGTCTCGGAAACGCTGGTATTGCTCGACGAGAACGGCAATCTCCTCAACAACGACCCGATCGGCCAGCCGACCGTCGACGACGACACGCCCCAGGTGGGTCAGGTGATCACCGCGTCGGTGGCCGGTGTCATCGACGCCGACAATGCAAACCTTACGATTGACGGGCCGGTCGCCTTCTACTGGCAGGCGGAGCGCGACCCCGTGGGCGCGCCGGGCGTGTTCGAGGATATCGTCGACGAAGGCGGCGGTGCGCCGCGCTCGGCAGTGGGCGCCGAGCTGACGGTGACGGCGGACCTTGACGGGCTGCGGCTGCGCGTCAAGGCTATCTATCAGGACGACCACGGCGTGCTGGAGACGGTATTCTCCGCCGCCACCGGTCCGGTTGCGCCCGGCGTGCTGCCTGCCCCGGCGGTGATCCTGCCGGACGGCAGCGACGTGCAGAGCGAAGGCATCCGCCTCATCACGGGCGACCTGCAGTTCATCCTCGACCAGATCAAGATCTCCGAGGAGCATACCGCCGGTGGCGACCTGATCAGCCTGGTCGGGAACGCGCGCCTGCCGTTCGGCCTGCGCACCGTCGATGGATCGTTCAACAACCTGATCCAGGGCCAGGACCAGTTCGGCGCGTCCGACACCGACTTTCCACGCCTGCTCGATCCGTTCTTCCGCAACGACCAGGACGGCGACAGCATCAACCTCGGGCCCGGCGGCGTGGTCACCAACACCGACTACGGTGTGCCAGGCAACGTGGTGGACGCCAACCCGCGCATCATCTCCAACCTGATCGTCGACCAGACCAGCAACAACCCGGCCGCCGTGGCGGTGGG
>JALDXK010000704.1:0-3253 GCA_032155105.1 Acidobacteriota bacterium | reverse complement strand
CGGCAACGGTGTAATCGCTGTCGTTCGAAAAATAGAAGCCTGCAATCTCGGCTATGTCTCCCGCGCCGAACACAATCACGGATTTCATCGCGGCCATCCTCAGATCTGCTTTCGCACAACGATGGTGAACTCGTACAACCCGTAGTCATGCAGCAGCGCGACGTGCCGGGACAGGTTCCTCTTGCAATGGTCGAACAGAAAGCGCGGATCAGCGTAGTAGAGGTCGGGACGCATGCGCTCGCGATCCGAATAGCCGGTCAGGCAGTTGAATGCGAAGCCCTGGCGGCTGGTCCGATCCATGTCGGAGAGCACGTCCAGTAAGTACGTGAGCCACTCTGTCTCCGGCGTATCGAGCTTGACGTTGAATACTCCGCTCGCCACCGTGAAGTCGGCGCTGCGCTCCGCCGTGCTTGCCACGCTGAACGACGCGTTGGGACGGTCTCCGTAGCGGCTCTTCGCCGCGGCAATCATAGAATGCGAAACATCGAACCCATGATAGGTGAATTCGGCATGCCGCCCGCTCATGTATGCAAACAGTCCGGCATAACCGCAGCCGTGGTCGTTGATCGAAAAAGATGTCCGACCCCGGCAAACGGTCAGCAACTGCTCGAACCTCAGCTCCTGCGATGCCTCGTCATTCCAATCCACGCCGCGCGGAACCGGGCCAAACTGCGCCAGCTTTCCACTGTAGTAGTTCTCGACCTTCGCCAGCACGTCCGCGCCGGCCCGCTTCCGGGTGTCCGTGGGCGTAGCCAAGTCAATTGCTCCCGCCGAAGCTCTTCATGTATCGCCGGGCGTCCGGGCCCTCGTTGAACAGCAGATCGAGGATCGTCACCCCATGCTGAAATTCACCGTAAAGCTGCGTGTAGGGCGGGTAGTCGCTGTAGTCGATGAATGATACGGCGATGCCGTTGCCGTTCCACAGAGCCTCGTCCATATAGCCTTTGGCAGAAGGCCCTGAAACATAGTGCGCCGCACCCACGCTTTTGCAAAGCGACATCAACCGTTCGTTCCTGCCTTCTTCGTGCTCGTAGTCGGTCGACCACGATATCCGGGTGGTAATCCCGAGCAAGCCGCAGATGGTCTCTATGAAACGGAAATTGATCCGGCTCAGGTACTGCTCCCGGTTTTCGGTGAAGAGCGGTTCCAGCACCGGCGCGACCCGGCTGAAGCACTTTGCCTTCGAGTAACTGTGAACGATCGTTGCCCAGTGCTTTTTCCCCCACTCCGGATCGCTCACCCGGGTCTCGTTGATCTTCTGGTGGTACTTGCCTTTCACTTCAACGGGGATGGTGATCCACTGAATCCCGTTGGCGGTTTTTATGATGTTCCGGTTGCGCCAGTCGCGGCGCGTGTATTGAACGTCGTCGAGCAGGATAAATTCGTCCACCATGTTGATCAGATCGAAGTACCCCTTCCACGGAATGTAATTCGACTGCACGATCGCCGCCGTCCTGGCCGAATCGTTCATGGCTGCCGTAGCTTCCTGGAAGCCGGCAACGGCAGGCATCAGGCGCCCACGCGCTCGTCGCCGACGAGCCTGCCGTGGTCGAGGCGCAGGATCCGGTTGCAGTTGTCGCGAATCAACCGCTCGTCGTGCGAAGCGAGGACGAGAATCTTCGCCTGGTCGAGCATGCGCCGCAGCCGCTGCTGCGCTTTCTCGCGAAATGCCGGGTCTCCGACGCTCAGCCACTCGTCCATCAGGATGATATCGGCCGAGATGCAGGTGGAAATGGCGAACGCGAGACGCATGACCATTCCGCTCGAGTAGGTACGTACCGGCATTTCGATGTAATTGCCCAGCTCGGCAAATTCGCAGATCTCGTTTACCAGCGGCTCCACTTCCCTCGGCCTGACTCCCATGAGGGCGGCGCGCAGGTATATGTTCTCATAGCCGGTTGCCTCCCAGTCCACGCCAATCATTATGCTCAGCATGGACGCTACGCGGCCCGTTATCTCGACGGAGCCCCTGACGGGCTCATAGGCCCCCGCGATGACCCGCAGCAACGTGGTCTTTCCCGACCCGTTGTGCCCGACTATTCCGACGCGATCGCCTTCGACCATCTCGAAATTGAGGCCGTCGAGTGCACGCACCACGACGCGGTCCGCCGCATCTGCGGCAAGCGCTCCGCCGGTCGCGGCGCGAATGAAGGTGTTCTTGAGCGAGCGGCTCTTCGACCCGTAGACCGGGAAATCGACGACGATGTTTTCAGCGTGAACGCGTGCCATCGCGCTATACCCAATAGGCAATGCGGGCACGAAACCGGTAGAAAAACACCAGCATTAGTGCAAATCCCGCCACGGTAATGGCGAGCACTGCCGCCCACGAAAAAACCGGCAGCTGCTCGCTCAGCAGCGGCCGCCTGACTATTTCCAGGAAATGAAACAGCGGATTGAGGTCCGCCGCCCATTGATGTCTGCCCAGCATGCCTGGCATCCAGAATATCGGAGTGAGGAAGAAGGCCACCTGGACCAGGTTGGCGACAATCAGCGGGATATCCCGAAACCGCGCGCAAATAAGCCCGAGGAGAATGCCGGCCCATAGACCGTTCAGGCCGATAAGCAGCAGGCCGACCGGGACGAGAAACAACTGCCAGTCGATCCTGGGCGGGTAGAAGAGAAGGACGATTACCACGATGAGGAGGTTGTGGAAGAAGATCAGCATGTTCTTCCATATCATGCGCATGACATGAACGGTCAGCGGGAGCTTCATCTGCTTGATGTAACCCTCCGCGTGTATGAAGGTCGTGCAGGCCTCGTTGATCAGCCCGGAGATCAGGATCCAGACCACGAAACTGATGGCGAGGTACGCGAAGTAGGAGGACATCGGCTGCCCAAAAAGCTTGCTGTAGAGCGGCCCCATCCCTCCGAGCATGAGACCGGTGCTGATGGTGAGCCAGAACGGGCCCAGCACGGACCGCCGGTAGCGCTGCTTCATCTCCATCCAGCCGAGCGTGGCCCAGACGTAAATCGAAGAAACGCCGCCCTTCAGATCCTCCAAGGCGAGCCGGAACTGGGATGGGGCGGCGGCCGACGACAAGGGGTCGAGTACTGATCGGAAGTTGTTGATTCTTAAATTGTATCACCGACCGGCCGGCGGACGCATCGGTGACGAGCCGCGCTTTGAGGACCGGCGCTCGCGCGCCTCAGTCGCGGCCGACCGCCCGCTGGCACAAAAAGCGCGCGAGGCTCCACGCGTGCCACAGCAAATGGCGTGCATCGCGGTGGCTGGCCCGACGCGCGTCGTGGGGGG
>JALDXK010000703.1:0-3262 GCA_032155105.1 Acidobacteriota bacterium | reverse complement strand
GTCCTGATGCGTTGCGGCGATCACACGCACATCCACCTTCTTCGAGCGCGAGGAACCCACGCGCTCGAACTCTCCCTCCTGCAGCACGCGCAGAAACTTCACCTGAATGTCCTGCGGCAGGTCGCCGATCTCGTCGAGGAAAATCGTCCCGCCGTCGGCCAGTTCGAAGCGACCCTGTCGCATGCCCACCGCGCCAGTGAATGCGCCTTTTTCATGGCCGAAGAGTTCGCTTTCGACGAGCGTAGGTGGAAGCGCCGCACAATTGACCCGCACGAGCGGGCGGGCATGCCTGCGGCTCCGTTCGTGCAGCGCCCTGGCGAACAGTTCCTTGCCGGTTCCCGTCGGGCCGGTCAACAACACGCTCGAGCTCGTCGGGGCAACCTGAGCCAGGCGCGCCAGTGCCGTTCGCAGGGGCGCGCTCTCGCCAACGATGTCGTCGAAGTCGTGATAACTCTTGATTTCCTCTTTCAGATACACGTTGTCAGCCTCGAGACGAGCATTCAATCGCTCGATCTCGGCGACACTGGACCGCAGTGCGGTCTCGTGGCGGCGACGCTGCAGCGCGACTCCGAGGATTTCGGAAATGAGCCGCAGCCGTTCAACCAATAGTGGTGACCATCGCCGCGGTATCCGGGCGTTCTCGAGCACCAGCGCGCAGACGATCTGTTCCGCAACCGCTGCCGGCACTCCCAGCAACGAGATCACTCCCGATCGACGGGCGCGCGCGCGCGATGCCATAGCCCCAATTGGAAGCTCCTCCGGCCGCGAGATCGACACCACTTCGCCGCTCGCGAGGCGCGTGAGAAGCCATTCCTCGGAAGCCGACACCTCGGGCAGCTGGTCGTCCGTGTTCACGGCCGGCATCGGAGCGTGCGCACGCGCGACCGTGCCTAACTCGCTGAACTCGACGAGTCGACAGGTGTCGACATGCGTCACCGCCGCTACGCGCTCGAGCGCCTCGGCTATCGCCTTGGCGATGTCATCGATATGAACGCGGGCCAATTGTCCCGAAAGCGTCACCGCGAGTTGCGTGATCTGCTCGAG
Source organism: Acidobacteriota bacterium (assembly GCA_032155105.1). GTDB lineage: Bacteria > Acidobacteriota > Vicinamibacteria > Vicinamibacterales > UBA2999 > 12-FULL-67-14b. The sequence continues at coordinate 2,218 of JALDXK010000703.1, read as the reverse complement.
CTCGGTTTCGTGCGATGGACGTGGCGAAGACATGTTCAGGACAGACATAGGACCTCTCACCGTGTTCGATTGACTCTTCCGGGTTTGAGGAGCTGACTGACGTAACGTTCACCGCGCAACGCCGACCGCACCGCCGGCACCAGTTCGTCGCCGGCCATGCGCTTCAAAACGTAGCCGAGCGCACCAGTGGCCAGGCCGCGTTCGGCCAGGAGGGGATCCGCGTGAACTGTCACGAGGATGATTCGAGCCGCGGCGTTATGGCGAAGGATTTCCGCTGCAGCCGCGATTCCGTCGAGCCCTGGCATCGATATGTCGCTGACGATCGCGTCCGGTTCCAACCGCTCGGCGGCGGCGACAAGAGCGACACCGTCCTGCACCCGCACGATCACGTCGAACTCCGGCTGCAATACTTCGCACAGCAGTTCGGCGGTTTCCACGTGGTCTTCGGCAAGCAGCAATCGTGGGTGATACATGGCGTCGAGAACGCCTTGAGTCTAGGCATTGGCGAGGTCAGAGGGAATGGAGAGATACGGAGCCCGCTGCGGGAGAAACTACTGACCCGTCGTTGAAAAATTACTCAGAAAAACTACTGAGGAGTGACGGCGCGGCCACGAGGCGGAGTCAGTCCGCGATCAATCGATGGGTGATCGCGTACTTGACGAGCTCGGCAGTAGAGGAGACGCCGAGCGACTGCATCATCTGATATTTGTGCGTTTCGACGGTTCGCGCGGACAGTTGGAGCGCGGCGGCGATCTCTTTCATGCGCCGTCCTTCCACGATCAGGCGTAACACATCGCGTTGTCGCGAGGTCAGCTGCGGCTCGGACTGGTCGAAAGAGGTCGTCATGCGCTCAAGGACCTCCCTCGTCAGCGCCGGTGTGAGATACACCCGGCCTGCCACGGCCTGTTGAATGGCGTTCAGCAGCTCTTCGCCGGCCGAGTGCTTCAGCAGGAAGGCAGAGGCTCCCGCACGCATGGCCCGCGTGGCCAGATCCGCATCCTGGTGCATCGTGAGCACGATGACCTTGCTGTTGACGTGCTCGGCTTTCAGCCGAGTCAACACATCGATGCCACTCAGCCCCGGCATCGACAAGTCCGTGACAATCAGGTCAGGTCGAAGCCGCATAGCTGCGTCCACGAGCTCGTTGCCGTCGCCTACCGCACCGATCACGTCGAAGTCATGTTCTTGGAGTAGATTGACGAGACCCTCCTTGACGATGGCGTGGTCGTCGGCAACGAGCACAGTGTATCGGCGCATGGACAATCTCGAATGACGAGTGGCTGGGCCCTTGCCCGAACACGAAAAAGCCTGGGAGGACTCCAGTCTAATCTGGACTGGACCGGCAAAGCACACCAACCGACAACGGTTACGGTTCGACTCTGCCACATCCGCTACGCCAGTACGTAATTAACATCCTCAAGTACTACGTCACCTACCGCCTGATTGCCGAGCAGATCGATCGCTATCCGGCGGCAGAGGCGCAACTCGCCAATTTACGATCGGTTGGAGTGTGCTCACGGCATATGGTGATGGGGGATGCCCGAGGCAGGCACCTGGCCACGCGTCGCTGATTCCGTGGGTTTCCCGTCGTTGTCGACCCTCTTCGGCTGGCTGGAACGTTCCTTGCCCATCGGCTCGTATGCGAATGCCTCGACGCAGTTGGAAGTTGGGAGTTGACATGAAAACGAGAAAGATGACGCTCCTCACACTCGTCGTGTGCTTTGGTTGCGGTCGCGCGCCTGAGCCCGCTCCTGCTGCAGCGACCACACCGGATCCAGCGCAGATGCTTCGGACAATGTTCGACACGCTGTCGAAGGCGCAGCAGTTGACCTTCAAGGCGACGCGTCAGCTCGATGCCGCGCTAGTGATTGGCGGAACGGTTGCGGAGTCAGCACAAATCGACGTCTCGGTCTCGCGTCCTCAGAGGGTACGAGCACGGTCGGTGTCGGACGCCGGCGCGCGCGTGCTCTACGCCGACGGTCAGAACGTGTCATTGATAGATGAGACGATGAAGGTTTACGCGACGACGCCGCTGGCCGGCACGATCGACGAGATGGTGGACGCCCTCGACAACCGGTACGGCTTCACACCGCCGCTGGCTGAGTTCATCCTGAACGATCCGCAGAAGAAGTTCAGCACGCAGATTCAAAGCAGTCAGCACAAAGGCAAGGAAACGCTCAACGGCGTGGAATGCGATCGCGTCACCCTGACAGGAGAC
>JALDXK010000702.1:0-3288 GCA_032155105.1 Acidobacteriota bacterium | reverse complement strand
CGATCGGCCAGCATGGGCTACGGCGACCATTGGGCGAAGGCGCAGAAGGCGGCGAAGAACATCGCGAACAGCATCAGCGGCGAGGACAAGGCGACGCTCGTGCTCTTCGGCACAGGCGTTGAGGAGACCGTCCGCGCGACGGGAGACGCGAGCTTGATCGATGCAGCCATCGGCTCGGCCAAGGTGTCGTCTGACGCGACGCGCTATGCGCCCGCCCTTCGTCTCGCGCAGAGTCTCCTGGCCCGTTCGCCGCTTCCGCGCAAAGAAGTGGTCCTCATCAGCGACTTTCAGAAATCCGGCTGGGAGCGGCAGGAGGAGATCTCACTGCCCGAAGGTGCGGTGCTGATGCCGATTTCCGTCGCGTCGCTCGAGACCGCCAATCTGGCGGTGACATCCGTCAAGTTCCAGCGGACATCGTTTTCCGGCGAAGAGCGCGTCATGGTCAGTGCCGGCGTGACCAATCGCAGCGCGACCGCCGTCAAGGCCATGCCCGTCAAGCTCGAGGTGGATGGCCGTGTGATCGATACGCGCGACGTGTCGATTGAGCCGAACACCAGCGCGTCGGTCACGTTTCCCGCGATGACCGTGGCCACCGCCATGCGCGCCACGGTGCGCATCGGCACGGACGCGCTCGCGGCGGACAACGCGTTCAACTTCGTGCTGTCACCAAGCCGGCCGGTCTCCGTCCTCCTGATTCAGGCGGAGGGCGCAGGCCCGGGTTCCGGTTTCTACCTGACCACGGCTCTCGGCATTGGCACGTCGCCGCCCTTCAAGACCGATGTGCTCACGCCGTCACGCGTCACACCGGCCAGCTTCGAGCGCCGCTCCGTTGTCATCATGAGCGACACGACGCCGCTTTCCACGCAGGCCGACGAGGCGCTGAAGCGTTTCGTGACCCAGGGCGGCGGCCTCTTCGTGGTGCTCGGCGACCGCACGCCGTGGAGCGGCAACGACACGCCCATGCTGCCGGGCAAGCTTGGCGCTCCGATGGAGCGTTTGCGCGGCGGCGGCAGCACGATCGGCTACATCGATCACAGCCACCCGATCTTCGATGAGTTCAAGGATCCGAAAAACGGCAACTTCTCGACCGTGCGGTTTTTCAAGTCCAGACCGATCAACCTGGAACCCACGGACAAGGTCCTGGCGCGATTCGACGATGGCGCCGTCGCGATGGCGGAGCGGGCGATGGGCAGCGGCCGCGTGATCGCCTTCGCGTCGTCGCTGGACGCGACGTGGAATGACTTTCCGAAGAAGCACCTGTTCCTGCCGCTCGTGCACGAAACGATGGCCTACCTCGGCCAGTATCAGGAACCGGATGCGTGGTACACCGTCGGTCGCACGCTGGACGTCTCGGTGCCGATCGCCGCGATTGTGCGTGAAGGTGGCGCCGGCGACGCGGGCACGGCCACGCGCAAACCCAGCGGTGTCGTGATGGCGCCGTCCGGCACGCAGGCCACGATTGGTGAGGGCGGAGCGCAGGCGGTCGAACTCACAGAGCAGGGCTTCTACTCGGTGCGCCTCCAGGGCGCCGGCGAGCGGCGGCCGTTTCAGGTGGCGGTGAATCTGGATCCCGCTGAGTCTGATCTGTCCGCGCTGCCGCCGACGGAATTCGCCGCGACGGCGACCGGGAAGGCCGCGGTCACGCCGACGGGCGGATCGCTCGAGAATCCCGACCTGACGCCGGCCGACATGGAGAAGAAACAGTCGATTTGGTGGTACCTGTTCGCCATTGGTGCCACCCTGTTGCTGGTGGAAGCCGTCATGGCAAATCGTCTGTCGAAACGCTTCGGCTTTGGGCTAATCTGACGATATCTCTAGTTAGGAGAATGACATGGCAAATGCGCTGAACGGCTCGACCGCCCGTCAGGAGCTGGTTGATGTAATCCGGCAAGTGCGCAGCCGGTGGCGCATGCGTATCCTGCTGCAGGGCGGGGTCATCATCATCGTCGGCGCGCTGGCGGCGATCGCCCTCGCGTCGTACGGCCTGCAGACCTACAAATTCAGCCCCGCGGCGGTGACCGGATTCCGGATCGCCGTCTTTGCGGCGTTTGCCCTGCTGCTGGGTGTCTGGCTGGTCCGGCCGCTCGGCCGGAAGGTGACCGACCTGCAGGTGGCCCTCTACGTTGAGGAACATGAGCCGTCGCTGCAGGCCGCGATTCTGAGCGTTGTGGACCTTGGCGCCGCGTCGCCCAACGGCGCGAACACCGAAGTGCCCGCCGCCATCGTGGACAAGATGGTTGAGCAGGCGATTGAGAAGTGCAAAGCGATCGAGGGCGGGCGTGCGGTTGGCCGCGTCAGCATGCGGCGGTCGGCGGCGGCCCTGGGCCTGATCGCGTCGGTTGGCGCGTTGCTGCTGGTCATCGGACCGGAGTTCCTGCGCCAGGGCGCGTCGGCGCTGCTGGTGTTGACGAAGAGCGCGGAAGCGGCCAGCCCGTACGCGATCAACGTGTTGCCCGGTGACGTCGAGATTCCCAAGGGCTCGGATCAGATCATCGCGGCCAAGCTCGCCGGGTTCCGATCGAATGACGTCGGCGTGTGGGTGAAAGCCGAAGGCGAGGACAAGTTCCAGCGCGTGCCGCTCGTGGCCACCGGCGAGGCCGACAAGCACGAGGGCATGCTGTTCGACGTCAAGGCGTCGGTGTCGTACTACGTGGAGGCCGACGGCGTGAAGTCGCCGACCTACGCCATGACCGTCGTCGAATTGCCGGCCGTGTCGGCGCTCGAGATGGAATACATCTATCCGGCCTACACCGGGCTCGCGCCGCAGAAGGTGGAAGTGGGCGGCGACGTCGCGGCGCTGGCCGGCACCGAAGTGCGCGTGAAGATCACGTCCACGATGAAGACCGAGGGCGGCCGGCTCCAGGTGGATCCGGCTTCGGTCGCGCAACTGGCGGTGGACGCCGAGGGTACGACGCTCACCGGCAGCTTCAAGATCACCGCGGACGGCTATTACCACGTCGAACTGGACGGCCCGCGCGGCAAGAAGGTGATGGCCTCGCCCAAGTACACGATCGACGTGATCGAAGACCGCGGGCCGAGCGTGTCGATCGAGAAGCCGAAGCGCGACACGTCCGCCAATCCGGTGGAAGAAGTGTTCGTGCAGGCTCGCGCGCAGGATGATTTCGGTGTCCGGCAACTGGACCTCGTTTATTCCGTGAACGGTGGGCCTGAAAAAACGGCGACGCTCTACGGCAAGGGCGCCAAGCCGATGGACGACGTGAGCGCCGGCCACACGATCTATCTCGAAGATCTCGGCGTGAAGCCCGGCGACTTTGTGGCCTATTACGC
>JALDXK010000701.1:0-3294 GCA_032155105.1 Acidobacteriota bacterium | reverse complement strand
CGCGTCGGATACCGGAAAGCGGGGAGCCGGGGTCGCGGATGCGAAGAGAACGGCCATTGGTTGCCTCCTGTTGAATTGCCACCTCCTTGTGAGCGGCCTACGAATCAGCGCGTGGGTCCATAATAGTTTGTACTCAAACTATTATAGCACGTGGAGCGAGACACTGCAAACGGACCGGCCGTTTCTTGCCGTGCGTGAAGTCCCATGTTGCGGGCCGGTCGAGAGCCGCGGTGCGCCCTCACGATGATGCAGTGCGGGGCCGTACCCGAGGTCTGTAGCGGTTGTTTTTACTTCTGAGACACACCGAGGCACCGGGGCAACCGCGCCCGATACTGGCGCGAGACGCGCGCCAGCCTCGAGGACTACTGCTCAGATACCTGCCACGACATGCCGTGGGTTTCTCTCACCGAACACGTCGGTGTGACGAGAGAGCGTGTCCGACCAAAACGAGAACAGGAGGAAAGTCGCGTGATCGGTGGATGGGCACATCTGGTGCAAGCCGCGGCTCAGAACATCCGCTCGTGACCGAGAACAGCGGCCATCGCCGGATCGCGCGCGAGCAGCAAGGAGAGGGTGTTGGTCGACGCACGCGTTCTCCGAGGAGGAAACATGATGAAACATTTGCATCTTGGTCTGGCGCTCGTGGCCAGCCTGCTGGTTCCTCAAATCGTGACTGGCCAGACGTTTGGGTACTTCGGCCCCAACGGACCGCCGTTCTGGGGTACCTTGACTCCGGACTGGGATGCGTGCGGGACCGGAAAAATCCAGTCACCCGTGGACTTCAGCAAAGGCAGCCCTCATCACCCGCGGTGGCGCAAGCTCGCGATCGACTACGACGCCAATACCATGGGCGCGATCTTCAACAACGGCCACACCATCGAGGTCGAAATCGAGGGTGTGAACACGCTGACACTCGACGGCGTCGTGTATGAACTGAAGCAGTTCCATTTCCACACTGCCAGCGAGCATCGGGTAGCAGGGCGCGGCTTCGACATGGAGTTGCACCTCGTGCACGCGGCGGCCGATGGCTCCAACGCGGTGATCGGAGTGTTTCTGAAACGCGGAAGGAGTAGTGGTGCGCTCGCTCCGATCTTCGAGGCGCTCCCCGACGACCTCAATGTTCACCATCCGCTCGCGGCACCGTTCGACCCCGCGGCATTCCTGCCCCGATTCCGCGATCACTATCGATATGTCGGTTCGCTGACGACGCCACCGTGCACTGAGGGTGTACAGTGGGTGGTCATGAGCGAGCCGGTCACGGTCTCCGACGAGGACATGGCCCAGTTCGCGGAGCGCATCCACTTCAACGCGCGCCCGGTCCAGCGACGGGTCCGACCCTCTCACTCCGGCGGCCATCGATGAAGGGGACTCGCGAAAGGACGACTCTCTTATGAAACGCGTCGTTTCCGTTGCACTTGTCGTGGGTGTGATCGCCGTGGGCTTCACGCTTCCGGCACTCACTGCACAGGACACGCGCCCACAGGACGCAGGCGCGCTCGACAAGACGAAAGCCGATCAGGTCTTTTCGACGCGCCCGCCCTACTCGCCGTACGCAGGCCGTCGTTTCCCGACCCAGCCGTACTTTGGCGACACGCACCTGCACACGTCGTTCTCGATGGACGCGGGCGCCTTCGGCACTCGCGTCGACCCTCGTGGTGCGTATCGGCTCGCGCGCGGCGAGGAGATCATGGCGTCGAGCGGCCAACCCGTGAAGCTGTCGCGCCCGCTCGACTTCCTGGTCGTCGCCGACCACTCCGACAACATGGGGTTCTTTCCCGATCTGTTCGCCGGGAAGCCGGAACTGTTGACCGATCCCACGGGTCGCAAGTGGTACGACATGATCCAGTCCGGCCAGGGCGCGGCCGCCGCTATCGAGATCATTGTCGCCTTCTCGCAAGGGACATTCCCGCGCGACTTGATGTACTCGCCGGGTACCCGCCCCTACAAAGCGGCGTGGCAGGAAACGATTGCGGCTGCCGAGGAGCATAACACGCCGGGACGCTTCACCGCGTTCATCGGCTTCGAGTGGACCTCGAACACCGGCGGGAACAATCTGCACCGCAACGTGATCTTCCGGGACAACGGCGACAGGGCCAGACTGGTGGAGCCGTTCACCGTCTACCCGCCGGGGAGCGACAACCCGGTCGAGTTGTGGAAGTGGATGGAAGCCTACGAACAGAAGACCGGCGGCAGCGTGCTGGCAATCGCGCACAATGGCAATCTCAGTAACGGGCGCATGTTCCCGATGGTCGAGGCGTTCGGCAGTCCGATCGATCGCGCGTACGCCGAGACGAGGCTGAAGTGGGAGCGGCTGTACGAGGCCACGCAGACGAAGGGCGACGGCGAATCGCATCCGTTCCTGTCGCCCAACGACGAGTTCGCGAACTTCGAGCGCTGGGACAAGGGCAACCTCGATGGCAGCGCCCCGAAGACGAACGACATGCTCCAGTTCGAATACCTCCGCGCGGCGCTGAAGAACGGTCTGCTGCTCGAGCAGCGGCTGGGCGTGAACCCCTACAAGTTCGGGCTCATCGGCAGCAGCGATGCCCACACAGGGCTCGCGACGGTGGAGGAAGAGAACTTCTTCGGCAAGACGACGCCGCAGGAACCCGGGCCCGAGCGCATTCATGCCACGTTCGTGAACAACGCCAAGACGGGCGTCAGGGTCATGGACTGGGAGGTGACGGCCGCGGGGTACGCCGCGGTGTGGGCGACCGAGAACACGCGCGAGGCACTCTGGGACGCGATGCAGCGCCGGGAAACCTATGCGACGACGGGCTCGCGGATGCTCGTGCGTTTCTTCGGCGGATGGGACTTCGAGCCAGCGGATGGCAACTCGCGCAGTCCAGCCGTCGTCGGCTACACGAAGGGCGTGCCGATGGGTGGCGATCTCAGACCGGCGCCCACGGGAAAGGCGCCGGCGTTTCTCGTTGCCGCGTTACGCGATCCGATCGGCGCGAATCTCGATCGGATCCAGATCGTGAAAGGATGGGTGGACGGGAAAGGTGAGCTCCAGGAACGGGTCTACGATGTCGCCTGGAGTGGCGGCCGCAAGCAGGGTGCCGACGGCAAGCTCCCGGCGGTGGGCAACACGGTGGACGTGGCCAACGCCACCTGGACCAACACCATCGGCTCACCCGAGCTGATCACGGTCTGGCGGGATCCCGACTTCAACGCTGCGCAGCGGGCGTTCTACTACGCGCGTGTCATCGAGATTCCGACCCCGCGGTGGACGGCGTATGACGTCAAGCGTCTTGGTGTCAAACCGCCACCCGGTGTACGGATGACGATCAC
>JALDXK010000700.1:0-3315 GCA_032155105.1 Acidobacteriota bacterium | reverse complement strand
TCCTGTTGAGCGACATCCTCGGCGATCACACGGTGGGCGTCACCGTCCAGTCAACCAGCCGGATTGAAGACACCGGCGCCTCGGCGATGTACATCAACCGCAAGCGGCGCTGGAACTGGGGCGTCATCGCCGAACACCAGCCGTACTCTACAGGGGGCTTCGCGCAGGGCCTCGCCACCGTCGACGGGCAGGACGTGGTCGTCGAACAGGCGTCGCGCCTCACCCAAATCAACTCCGGCCTCAGCGCCCTCGCACAGTACCCCTTCAGCCGGGTGCACCGCGTCGAGTTCACCGGCGGCGTGCGGCGCATCGGTTTCGATGCGGAGCTTGAAACGCGCATCTTCTCGCCGATTACCGGCGACCTGCTCGACGAGCAGGTCACCGATCTCGAGCGGCCGGATTCGATCAACCTCGCCGAAGCGACGGCGGCGCTGGTCTACGATTCGTCGATTTTCGGCGCCACGAGCCCGATCGTCGGCCGGCGGTATCGCGTCGAATATTCGCAACTGTCGGGCACGCTCACCTACGGTGGCTTGCTTGCCGACTACCGCCGCTACTTCATGCCGGTGCGTCCCTTCACCATCGCGGTGCGCGGCCTGCACTACGGCCGCTATGGCGGCGACGCCGAGGATGGGCGGCTGTCGCCGCTGTTTATCGGCTACCAGGGCCTGGTGCGCGGGTACGATCTCGGCTCGTTCGACGCCGCTGAATGCAACTCGGTTGACGGCGTCAGCTGCGAGGCGTTCAACCAGTTGAACGGCAGCCGCGTCGCGGTGGCGAGCGCGGAAGTGCGCTTTCCGCTGCTGGGTCTCTTCAGCCGCCGATCGTTCTATGGCCCGTTCCCGCTCGAGCTGGCGTTCTTTGGTGACGCCGGCCTGGCGTGGACGTCCGATGAGAAGCCGTCGTTTGCCGGTGGCGACCGCGAGTGGGCCCGCAGCGCCGGCGTCGCCGTGCGCGCCAACCTGCTTGGCTTTGCCATTGCCGAGTTCGACTACGTCCGTCCCTTGGACCGCTCGCGGAGAGGATGGATCTGGCAATTCGGGCTGACGCCAGGATTCTAAGGTTACCAAGGTTACAGGGGTTACAACGGTTACAGGGGTGGTTCGGGACGGGTGGTGCAGAACCACCTTTGTAACCCTGTAACCCTGTAACCCTTGTAACCTTTAATCATGTCCAGGATCGAACATGATGCGTTAGGGCCCGTAGAAGTCCCCGCCGATCGACTGTGGGGCGCGCAGACGGAACGGTCTCGGCACTTCTTCGCGATCGGCGTGCCCCGGTTCGTGTGGGGCCGTTCCGTGATCCGCGCCCTTGGACTCTTGAAAAAGGCCGCCGCTCGCGCCAATGGCGAGCTCGGTGTGATCAAGCCCGACGTCGCGAATCTCATCGCGCGCGCCGCTGATGAAGTGATCGAGGGCAAGCTCGACTCCGAGTTTCCGCTGGTCGTCTTCCAGACCGGTTCGGGCACACAAAGCAACATGAACGCGAACGAGGTGATTGCGAATCGCGCCAATCAGCTCGCCGGCCAGCCGCTCGGATCGCATCAACCCGTGCACCCGAACGATCACGTCAACCGCGGACAATCCTCGAACGACGGCTTCCCGGTGGTCATGCACGTCGCGACTGCGGAGTCGATCGTGCACCGGCTGGTGCCGGAGGTGACGGCGCTCCGCAACACGCTCGCAGAGAAAGCGACCGCGTACGCGGACGTGGTGATGATCGGCCGCACCCACCTGCAAGACGCGGTGCCGGTGACGCTCGGGCAGGTGATTGCCGGCTGGGTGTCGCAGATTGATGCCGGCCTTGCCGGTGTCTCGGCCACACTCGACGGACTGCACGCGCTGGCGCTTGGCGCCACGGCAGTGGGTACCGGCCTCAATGCGCATCCGAAATTCGGGGCGACGGCCGCCCGAGTCATTGCCGAGGAGACGCGGTTACCGTTCCGCGAAACCAGCAATCATTTCGCGGCGCTGTCGTCGCACGATGCGATCGCCGCGTCCAGCGGCGCGCTGCGCACCCTGGCGGCGGCGCTGTTCAAGATGGCGAGCGACGTCCGCCTCTACGCCTCCGGCCCTCGCGCCGGCATCGGTGAACTGCGCATCCCCGAGAACGAACCGGGATCGTCGATCATGCCGGGCAAGATCAATCCGACGCAGTGCGAGGCCATGACGATGGTGGCGGTGCAGGTGTTTGGGAACGACAGCGCGGTGGCCTTCGCCAACACGCAGGGCCACTTCCAGCTCAACGTCTTCAAGCCGGTGATGCTGCATAACGTGCTCGAGTCGATCGAGCTGTTGGCCGACGCGTCGCGAAGCTTCGATCGGTATTGCGCGAGCGGCCTCGAACCGAACCTCGATCGCATTCGCCAGCACGTCGAGGAATCGCTGATGCTGGTCACGGCGCTCAACCCGCACATCGGCTACGAGAATTCAGCCGCCATCGCGCTGAAGGCGCACCGCGAGGGGCTGTCGTTGCGGGACTCGGCCATCGCCTCCGGCCACGTCACCGCCGAGCAGTTCGAGCAGTGGATCCGGCCCGAGAAGATGGCGAGGCCCCATCGATAGGCATATACTTCGGCCCGGCGAACGTGTCCACGGACATGAACCACCGAAGGCCGCCGAGGACACTGAGAAAATGTTGGAAAGGACCATGCCATGTTAGCTCGGTGTTCCCGGTGTGCTCTGTGGTTGACGTTGGTGGTCCTCTTCACTTCGGCGCTGCCAGCACAGCAATCCACATTGTCGCCGGCGGAAATACAACGCCGTCGCGATCTCGAAGCCAAGCTCCAGGACATTGCCGTCGTCGAACGGCGCGTGATGATCCCTATGAAAGACGGCGTGCGCCTCGCCACGGACATTTATCGTCCGAAGAACCCCTCGACGTCGCTCGGGGCAAGCGCGGCGGGGAAGGTGCCGATCGTCTTCGTCAAGACGCCGTACAACTTCAATTTCTGGGACGTGCGTAACGGCGTGCCGGCCGACATGTCGCGGATCATCGAAGCGATTGAGAAGGGTTACGCCTACGTGGGCCAGAACGAGCGCGGGCATTTCTTCTCCGAAGGCCAGTACGACATCCTCGGCGCGCCGATCACCGATGGCTACGAAACCATCGACTACCTGACGAAGCAGCCGTGGTCGAACGGCAAGGTCGGCACCACGGGATGTTCGTCGACGGCGGAGTGGCAACCGGCGGTGGCCTCGCTCGGGCATCCGGGTTTCGCCGCGATGAATGTGCAGGGCTTCGGGGCCGGCGTCGGGAAGGTTGGTCCGTACTGGGAACAGGGCAACTGGTATCGCGGCGGCGCGATGCAGATGC
>JALDXK010000699.1:0-3335 GCA_032155105.1 Acidobacteriota bacterium | reverse complement strand
CCGGGTTCGACAACATTGCCGGCGCCCTGGGCATTTCTTCAACGCAGGTCGAGGCGTATGTTGCGGCCGCGCAGAAGATAAGCCGGCTCGCGATGGGGTATCCCGAAGAGCCGACCCTGGTCGTGTATCGCACGCGCGAGGACACGTCGCAGGACTATCACGTCGAGGGGCTGCCCTTCGGGACACGCGGCGGCATGGTCGTGCCGCACACCTTCCCGTCCGACGGCGAGTACACGCTGACGGTCACGCCAATCTTCGGCGACAACATGTCGCCCACCGGATTCGGCTCCGTTCCGTGTGAACGGATCGAGATGCTGCTCGACGGTGAGCGCCTGGCGATCCAGAACTGGCAGGGCGGCGGCCGGAATACCCCGACGAATTGCGGTCCGCGTGGCGCCGGCGCAGGAGCAAACGCGGGCGCGCAGCCACAGCCGACGCCGGCGGCAGCCGGGTTCGGTTTCAATCGCAACCTGCCGCCGATGCGCGTGCGCTTCAAGACGACCGCCGGGACCCACCAGGTGGGCGCAACGTTCCCCGCCACCAACTTTGCGCCTCTGCTCGATCTCGACAAGCACTTCCGGCGCTCGACGGTGCAGACCGGGCCGACCCCTGGCTACACGTTCTTCCCGCACGTTGGCACGATTCGCATCGAGGGTCCCTTCGAGGCAACGCCGGCGAAGGACTCTCCGAGCCGGCGCAAGATCTTCGTCTGCACGCCCAAGACGACGGCTGAGGAGACAGCCTGCGCGCGAAAAATCATCGGCAACCTCGCCATGTTCGGGTACCGCCGGCCAGCAACCGCGGGCGACGTCGACATGCTGATGGACTTCTACGAGTTCGGCAGGAAAGAAAAAGACTTCGACCAGGGCATCGAGATGGCGCTCGCGCGCATCCTCGCGTCGCCGCAGTTCATCTATCGAATCGAGGAACAGTCGGTCGGAAGCCGGCCGGGCCAGGCGTATCGCATCCACGACATCGATCTCGCATCGCGACTGTCGTTCTTCCTCTGGAGCACGTCGCCTGACGAGGAACTGCTCAAGGTCGCGGCGGCCGGCCGGTTGAACGAGCCGGTGATGCTCGAGCGACAGGTGCGTCGCATGCTGCGTCATCCCAAGGCCATCGCGCTGGCCGACAACTTCGCGGGGCAGTGGCTGAATCTCCGGGCGCTCGACGCGACCAACCCGCTCCCACTGATCTACCCGGACTTTGACGATCCGTTGCGCCAGGCGATGCGGCGTGAGGTGGAGATGACGTTCGACACCATCGTGCGCGAGGATCGCAGCGTGGTGGATCTGCTGAACGGCGACTACACCTTCGTCAACGAGCGCCTGGCCAAGCACTACGGGATCAAGAACATCACCGGCAGTCAGTTCCGGCGCGTCACGCTCGGCCCGGACATGGAGGCCCGGCGCGGTCTGCTCGGTAAGGGCGCGTTCCTGGCCACCAGCTCGAAACCCGATCGCACGTCACCAGTCACACGCGGCAAGTGGATCATGACGAACATGCTCGGCATGAGCCCGCCCAATCCACCGGCTGACGTACCTCCGCTTCCACCGCGCGCTGCCGATCAGAACGCGATAGAGCCGACCATGCGCAAGAAGATGGAGGACCATCGCGTGCGGCCGGACTGCGTCCAGTGCCATCGGTTGATGGATCCGCTCGGGTTCGCCCTCGAGAACTTCGACGCCATTGGATACTGGCGCCTGCAGGACGGGACCACGCCGGTTGATCCAACGACTCAGCTCTTCGACAACACCAAGATCGCGAGCGCGGTGCAGCTTGGACGCTGGCTGTCGGACAACTACGACGACCAGTTCGTCACCGTCGCTACAGAGAAGCTGCTCACCTACGCGCTGGGGCGCGGCGTCGAGTATCGCGACATGCCGCTCGTGCGTCAGATCACTCGAGACGTGATCGCCGACAAGGGGCGCTTCTCGTCCATGGTGCTCGGCGTCGTCAAGAGCCGTCCATTCCAGATGAATACCGTTGTCGAACAGGTCAGTTCCACGGCAAGTGCGCAGACAACCTCGGCGACCAAGGGAGTCAATTGAACCATGTCGTTCATCACGAAGAGGCACATTCCGCGGCGTACGTTCCTCAAGGGAACCGGCGTCACCCTCGCCCTCCCACTGCTCGATTCGATGCTGCCCGCCAGCACCGCACTGGCCCAGACGGTAGCCGGGCAAACGAAGAGCCGCTTCGTCGGCGTCTTCTTTCCGCACGGCATGGGCCCTGGGCATTGGGAACCCGAGGTCGAGGGTGCGCTGCCCGAGAAGCTGCCTTACATTCTCGAATCGCTCGAGAAGGTGAAGGACCAGACGGTCGTGCTGAACGGAATGTGGTCTCAGTCCGCCGAACCGCCAGAGGGAACGACTGGTTCGGATCACTGGGTGGCCGCTGCGTTCCTGACGGCGATCAAGCCGCGGAAGACGGCCGGCTCCGATGCCACGGTCGGAAGCGCGACGATCGATCAGCTCATCGCACAGAAGATCGGACAGGAAACGCTGCTCCCCTCGCTGCAGCTGGCGTGCGAGGATCCGAATTCGAGCTCGAGCAACTGCGGTGAAGGCTACAGCTGCTCGTACACCAACTCGATTTCGTGGGTGGAACTGCCGACTCCGCACGAGGAGAAGGTTCCGCGGACCAGCCCGCTCCCGATGGAGCTCAACCCGCAGGTCGTGTTCGAGCGTCTGTTCGGCAGCGGCTCGACCCCGGAACTGCGCGCGCAGCGGATGAAACAGAGCCAGAGCATCCTCGACTCGCTGGTTCAGGAGCGCGCGTCTCATCGCAAGCAGCTCGGGCCTGGTGACATCCAGACCGTCAACCAGTACACCGACGAGATTCGAGAGATCGAGCGCCGCATTCAGATCGCCTCGAAGGCGAGCGGCGAAGTACCCGAATTCGATCTGCCCCCCGGTATTCCCGAGCAGTTCGACGAGCACATCAGGCTGCACTGGGACATGGTCGCGACCGCCTTCAAGGCAGACATCACGCGCGTCGCCACGCTGCTCGGTGCTCGCGACCTGACCGGACGGGTGTATCCCTTCCCGAAGAGTGAGCTCTTCCCCGAGGGCGGGAGCAGCGTCAGCTTCCACGGCGGCTCGCACCATCAGGACGACCCGGTGCAGATCCGCCGCTACGCGACACTCAATCGCTATCACGTGTCGACGATGGCCTACCTGGCGGAAAAGCTGAAGTCGATTCCTGACGGCGACGGCAACCTGCTCGATCGCTCGCTGATTCTCTACGGGTCCAACATGGGGAACTCGAACCAGCACCAGCACTACGACGTCGGCCACCTGCTGGTTGGCGGCGCCAACGGGCAGCTCAAGGGC
>JALDXK010000698.1:0-3339 GCA_032155105.1 Acidobacteriota bacterium | reverse complement strand
GGGCCGCAACTGGATGGAGCTGGCCATGCAGGTGAAGGGCATCACCGCGAACGCGGTCGACAGCACGCCGGGCGTGCGCGATCGGCAGTTCCAGCTGAACCTCGACGGCCAGGAGATCACGCAGCAGGTGGCGGGGTCGGGATTCGGCCAGCCGAAGTTCAGCCGCGAAGCGATCGCCGAGTTCCAGGTGGTGACGAACCTCTTCGACATCACGCAGGGCCGCTCGCTCGGCATCCAGGTGCAGGCGGTGTCGCGCTCGGGCACCAACAACTACGACGGCAGCGTCTACGGCTACTTCCGCGACGACCAGTGGAACGCCAAGGACTTCATCGCCAACCGCGTGCTGCCGTACGCCAACCAGCAGCTCGGCGGCGCGATCGGTGGTCCGCTGGTTCGCGACAAGGCGCACTTTTTCTTGTCGTTCGAGCGCGAGAACGAGCCGAACACGATCATCACCTCGGTGGCGGCGCTGCCCGGGTCGTCGTGGTCGTTCGATACCAAGCTGTTGCAGAACAGCTTCCTGGGCCGCGGCGACTACCAGTGGACGCAGAACGATCACTTCACCGTGCGCGCGTCGTACTGGGACTGGGGCAACGACTTCACGCAGGTGTCCGGCACCGAGCATCCGTCACAGGCGGCGTCGCGCTACCGCACCGCCGTCAACGTCGTCGGCACGTGGGCGAAAGTGCTCAGCAGCACGAAACTGCAGGAGATCAAGATCGGCTACACCCACTTCGACTGGCAGAACCTCCTCGCCGTGCCGTCTTTGGTGAATTCGCCGAACTACGTGTTCCCGAGCGGCATGATCTTCGGACAGCGGCGCAACTATCCGCAGGAGTTCTTCCAGAACACGATCAGCGCGCGCTACGACCTGACCATGAACGCCGGCCGCCACGACATGAAGTTCGGCGGCGAGTTCCTGCGGTGGCACGACACCGGGCAGTGGCAGCTGCTGTCGCGCGGCGAGTTCATCTTCACCTCGACGCCGGCCGACCTCGCGCGCCGCTTCCCGGTGGACGCGTGGGACGACCCCTCGCGCTGGGACGTCACCGGACTCGACTCGATCGTGCAGCGCTTCGATCAGAACTTCGGCGACTGGACGATCGATATTCCGCGGCCGACGTGGGCGGTGTGGTTCGGCGACACGTGGCGGACGAGCGAACAGTTCACGGTCAACTACGGCGTGCGCTGGGATGCGGACTGGGGCGCGCTGGATCCGCCGCACATCACCACGCAAACGACCTTCGATCCGGTTGGCGGGGCGCCGTATCCCGACATCGATCTCGGCCCCGGCGACATGCTCTATCCGAACAACCTGCGCGACATCGGCAGCGTGGCGCCGCGCGGCGGCTTCAGCTGGAACGTCGGCGGGAAGGGCAGCTTCGTGATCCGCGGCGGCAGTGGCCTCTACTACAGCATTCCCGATTCGAACACCACGTTCAGCGCGCAGTCATTCAACGGCGAGCGGATTCTCGTGAACTCGTTCGCCAACGACGGGCAGCCGGGCTTCATCCAGGACCCGACCCGCGGCCGTACGCCGGAGGACTACCTGTCGGGCCTCTATCCGGTTCCGCCACAGGGCCCGCGCGTGATCGCGCACGACTACCAGATGCCGTCGACGTGGCAGAGCATCGTCGGCATGCAGGCGCAGATCGGGCCGCAGCTCGGCGTCGAGGCTGATCTCACGCACTGGAAGGGCTATCACTTCGCGCGGCAGCGCGATCCGAACCTGTTCTTCAATCCGGCCACCGGCTACAACCGCAACCCGGCGCAGGGACGGCCCGATCCGAAGTACGGACAGATCCAGTGGCTCGAGTCGAACGGCAAGGCCGACTATGCCGCGATCTCGACGGCGCTCAACCGCCGCTACGCCAACAACTGGCAGGGGTCGGCGTCGTACACCTACATGTTGTTCATGCACGACAACACCAACGGCTTCCAGTCGCAGGGCAATAACCCCTTCGATCCGGAGGCCGAGTGGGCGCGGTCCACCGACTTCCAGCGCCACACGCTGCGCTTCAACGGCATCTGGCGCCTGCCGTACGACATCTCGGTGTCTGGCGCGTACCTGTTTGGCTCAGGCAACTACTATCCGACCACCATCGCGCTCAACCCGTTCGGACACACCGGCACGACGCGTTTGAACTCGGGGACGACGGCATTGACGATTCCCGAATCGATTGTGACGTCGACGACCAACCCCGAAGCCGTGGCTGTGCTCGACCGGTTCGATGGGCCGGCGTCGATCGCGCCGGGCACGATTGCGCCGCGGAACGCCTTGCAGGGCCTGCCGCTGCACCGCATCGATTTCCGCGTGTCGAAGGACGTCAACCTGCCGAATGGCATCAGGCTGACGGGCATCGCCGAAGTGTTCAACGTGACCAACCACGCCAACTACGGCAACTACAACGGGCAGATCAATTCGACGTCGTTTGGGCAGCCGAGGCAGAATCTGTTGAACGCCTACCAGCCGAGGGTCATGCAACTGGCGTTCAAGGTCAGCTTCTGATGCGGCGCGCTAATCGTCTCGCAGAGCAACATTCGGATTCAGTGCTGCCGCCCGCCGGGCGGGAATCCAGGCGGCGAACGCAGCAACCATCGCGAACGACAGGGCCATGACGACAAACGTGGCCGGATCGGTGGCCGTCACGCCGACCAGCAGCGTGGCCATGACGCGCGTCAGGGCGATGGCGGCGATGACGCCGACCACGATGCCCGCCACGCTCAGCACCAGGCCCTGCCCGATGATGAGCTGCAGGATGCGGCCCTGGGTCGCACCGAAGGCCATCCGCACGCCGATCTCGGTCGTGCGCTGCCGCACGGTCGTGGCCAGCACGCCGTACAGTCCGATCATCGCGAGGATTGCGGCAACTACCGCAAACACCCCGATCAGGATCAACGCGAACCGCGTCGGTGCGATGTGCTCGTCGAAGTACGACTGCCAGGTGCGGGGTTCGGTCATCAGCAGCCGTGGATCCTGCTGAGCCATCGCGCTGCGCACGGCGCTGGTGATCGCCTCCGCATCACCCGACGTGCGCACCGCCCAGCGGAACGCGGCGCCGAACTGGCTGTAGCCGTCGGTGAAGAACATGCCTTCCTCGCCGTCGTTCATCATCGTGGTGTGGCGCTGGTGCTTGACCACGCCGATCACCTCGAAGGTGTCGGGCTCGGGCGTGGTGACCCGCGCCAGCATGCGCTGGCCGACGGCGTTGCCGTTCGGGAACAGCTGTGCGGCCATCAGGTCGTCGATGACGACGACCTTGGCCTCGGGCCGGTTGTCGTCCGGCGCGAAGGCGCGGCCGGCGATGATCGGCGTGCGCGTGAACTCGAAGTAGCCGG
>JALDXK010000697.1:0-3339 GCA_032155105.1 Acidobacteriota bacterium | reverse complement strand
GGTGCGGGCCGTGCAAGGCGGAGATTCCAGGCTTCGTGCGCCTGCAGGAAAAGTATCGCGACAAGGGCCTCGTCATTGTCGGGTACTCGGTGGACGACACTGCCGACAAGGCAAAAGCGTACGCCGCTGAATACAAGATGAACTACCCAATTCTGCTCGGCGAAGGGCGCGAAGATGTACAGGACGCGTACGGTCCGATCTGGGGCATTCCCGCGTCGTTCATCATCAGCAAGGATGGGAAAGTGTGCCGTAAGCACATGGGCATCGCTCCCGAAGCCGTCTTCGAGAAGGAAGTGGTCGCGCTGTTGAACTGATGAACCCGTGGGGTTCGTCGTTCGTAGTATGATCGCGACACCATGCTAAAGGGATTCGCGCACGCTCGGCTCGCCTGCGGCTGCCGTCTCGCGTTCCGTGAGGGCTCGTCGGGTAGTCCCGTGCTCGTAATGCTCGAGGCGAAGTCCACCGGTTGCGTAAACCCGCGTCACGTGTCTGGATTGCCGCTGTACGATTACCGCGAGGCGCTGCGTCCGTCGACGCGCCTTGGGTTCATCGAAGAAGAAGAATTCGAAGAAGAGAACTAGCGCTTCCTGAACGGGAAGACGCCCACCGCAAAACTCAAGTGCACGTGATGTGGCCGCCACTCGCGGGTGATGCTCTCGGTGGCCGTGTGCACCACGACCTCAGGATCCGTGAACGTATAGCTGAGCTGCGTTCGTAAGCTCAGCTTGTGATGCACGAAGTACTCGGCCTTCACCTGGGGGCGCACCACGAACGAGTTGCTCACGTCGTAGCGCAGCGCCTCGCTACTATTGAACGCCGTTGGCGCCGCCGGATGCAGCGTGATCTTGTTGAACGAATAGCCGAGGCCCAGCTGCGCGCTGTAGACCATCTTGCCGCGGACCCACTGATAGCCCACGCCGCTCATGATCTGCTTGGCCTTGAACTCGCCGAACTCCACTCCTGCCGTTGTCGCCAGATCGCCGCGATACCCTGAATAACTGAACGGATACTTCCACCCGTCGCGCTTTTGTCCGGCCGTGCCGTAGCCGATGCCGAAGGTAGGACCCATCACCACGTCGTTGTCGACCGACGTGCGCGTGGCGGCCGACACGTAGATGCCTGACTTCTCGATGAGCTCCTTCACCTTGCTCTTCACGAACTCGCCCTGCGCCTGGGCAGGCGCCGGCATGCACAACATCAGCAGGATGGGGAATAGGACTAGGTGTCGCGTTCTCACGCCGTGTGAGACTGCAAGACTCGGGCCTCTCTGAGTACGCGGATTTCTTGCCAGAAAACCAGCCCCTGCCTAAAGGCAGGGGCTATAGGGACCGTATAGGGACCGTATAGGGATCGATTGGTGATTTTGATTCCTATGACGTTATAGCTCGCGCAACGCCGACGGAATCGGCAATCGCGCCGCGCGGAGGGCGGGAAAGAGCCCGCCGATCAGGCCCATCGCCAGCGCGTAAAACAATCCCATCCCGAGCAGTTGTGGCGTTACCTGGAAGGCGAACGCCACCTGGCTGAACGTCGAGAAGTTCATCGTCGAGGTCTGGTAGCCGTTGAACGCGAGATAGGCGAGCACGCCGCCGATCGATCCGCCGATGGCGGCCAGCGCGAGCGATTCGGCGAGCACCGACACTACCACCGACGTGGTGTTGAAGCCGAGCGCGCGCAGCGTCGCGATTTCGCGAGACCGCGTCGACACCGCGGTATACATCGTCAGGATCGCGCCGAACACCGCGCCGATGCCCATCAGCGCGGCGATGCCGAAGCCAACCGTGCGAATCAGGGAGGTGAGGGCACGCGACTGCTGGGCGTAGTACTCCTGCTCGCGCCGCACCTGCACGTTCAGCTGCGGATTCGACGTCAGGTAATCGCGGAAGGTGTTGAAGCTGTCGCTCGAGTCGAGGCGCGCGAGCAGCGACTGGAAGGTGTTGCCGCGGCGATACACCCCCTGCAGCGCTCGCACGTCGCACCAGATTTCGGTCTCGGCCACGCTGCCGTCGGTTTCGAACAACCCGACCACCTGCCACGTGCTCTGGCCCGACACGATGGTGCTGCCCACCGTCAGGTCTTTGAAGTTCACGCTCGCGCCGCGGCCCGCGATGACTTCGTTGGTGCCGAAGGTGAACATCCGACCCTCGGCGATCGAGAACTCGTCGCGCAACGTGGTGCCCGGGGGCTCGATGCCCCGCATCGGCACGTTGGCCGGGCTGTTGGTCGAGATTTTCGGGATGTCGATGATCACGTACATCTCGCCAGACGCCATGCCGGCCTGCCCGTCGCGGCGCAGGCCCGGTGCCTGCTTGATGAGGTCGACCTCGGCGCCGGCGAGCCCGCTGGTCATCTCGCTGTCGGCGCCGCTGCGCATCACCAGCGCGCGCACCGGCGACCCCGACGCTTCCATGGCGTAGGCAAAGCCCTGCGCGATCGACAGCACCGACACGAGCACGATGACGACGCCGGCGATGCCGATAATGGCCACGCCCGACGATCCGAGGCGCTGCGGAATGGTCCGCAGGTTGAGCAGCGTGACCGCGACGGTCTGCTTGATGAAATTCACGTCAGGTCCTCCGCAAGGCGTCGGTGATCTTCAGGTTCATCGCGTTCAGCGCCGGCCACAGCCCGGCGATGACGCCGAGCACCACCACCAGGCCCGCACCGGCCCACACGTCGCGGTTCGGCAGCATGAATATCGGCAGCATCCCATTGGTGGGGTCGCCCTGCTGCACGATCGCCCACGCCACCGCGAGGCCGAGCCCGCCGCCGAGCACCGCAATCAGCAGCGACTCGCCGAGCACCAGGACGAGGATCGCGATGTTCGAGAAGCCCAGCGTCTTGAGGACGCCCACTTCGCTGGTGCGTTCGCGCACCGACTGCGCCATCGTGTTGGCCGCCACCAGCAGCATCGTGAACAGCACGGCGACGAGAATCGCGACCATGATCGCGCCGATGTCGCCCATCTGCTTGGCAAAGCCCTCGACGAAGCCCTTCTCGGTCGTGGTCTTGGTTTCGGCCGACGAGTTCGCGAACATGCTGTCGAACTTCGCGGCCATCTGCTGGGCCTCGGACGCGTCCTTGATCTTCACCACGTACCAGCCGACCAATCCGTCGCCCTGGGCGCGATTCTCGTTCAGGTAGTCGTACCTGAAGAAAAACTGCGTCTTGTCCACGCCCGCCTCGCCGTCGTAGGTGCCGACGATGTTGAAGTCCCACACCTGGCCCTGCTTCGGCTGCCAGATCGTGCCGACGATGGGAATGCGGTCGCCGACCTTCCAGCCGAATCGCTTCATCAGATCGACGCCGACGATCGCACCCTGGCGATCGGCCGCCCAT
>JALDXK010000696.1:0-3347 GCA_032155105.1 Acidobacteriota bacterium | reverse complement strand
ATTTCTTTGCCAGCCGCGCATCGTCCGCCAGGATGTTTGCTTGGGGCATGAGGCGATACTCGAAGCCCAAGGCAGCTCCAGGCTGCAAGAGCCACGTTCGGGCGTTTCTGTCACGGAAATCCTGCGCGGCTTCGCGCCACTCGCCCTTGGCCGCGCCGGTCTTGCCCGCCACACCCCTCTTGGCATGAGCACGCTCGTCATCGCCAACAACTTCCCGGACATCGACGTTGCGGTATTCGCCACGGATACGCTCGCGATGTCGTTCCGCCGCGGCTGGACGCACGGCGTGCTGGCACAGGCCCTCTTGCCGATCGTGCTGACAGGACTGATGGTGCTTGGCGATCGGGTGTTCAGGCGACACAAACCCGATCGCGCCAGGGCAGGCCCAATCCTCCTGCTGTCGTACATCGGCGTGCTCGCGCACGTGTTCATGGATTTCCTCAATACCTACGGCGTACGACTCCTGATGCCCTTCTCCGAGCGCTGGTTCTACGGCGACGCGCTGTACATCGTCGATCCGTTCCTCTATCTCACACTGGGGCTCGGCTGGTGGTTCGCCGCGCGGCGGCAGAAGCAGCGCGATCGGGAGCCGTTTCGCCCAGCGCGACTCGCGCTAGCCGTGGCGGCGATCTACATGGTCACGATGCTCGGCTCGAACATGCTCGCGCGACGCGAAGTGCGTAATGGGCTCGTACGGGCGGGACGCAGCGCCGACACGAGGTTCATGGTGACGCCCGTGTTCGCGAACCCGCTTCGTCGCGAGGTCGTCATCGACTTCGGCGATCGATACGAGAAGGGCCTGCTGTGGTTCGAGCCGTTGCCGCACTTCCGTCCAGCCGGATACGGCGTGGCCAAGGGCTTCGACGAACCAGCCGCGCAAGCGGCGCTTCAACTCCCGCTGGCCCCCGTGTACCTGAGATGGTCGCGATTCCCGTTCGTACAGGTGAACCCCTCTCCTCCGCTCGACGGGGTGTGGATCAACGACTACCGCTATGCCAGCGCCGGACCGTATGGCTGGTCGGCCGTCAAGCTTCAGTAAGATAGGAGGCACCCTTCCAGGGGTGCCTTACTGATGCGCGTCATCATCCTCGCCGCCGTGCTCTCGTTCCTGCCCTCGTCCGCGATGGCGTGGGGCTTCGACGCGCACAAGTTCATCGCCGATCGCATGATCGAGCTGCTGCCCCCCGAGCTGAAGCCGCTGTTCGAGGCGAACCGTCCGTTCATCGTCGAGCGCGCGATCGATCCGGATCTGTGGCGTACGGTCGGCTGGGAAGGGGAGCCGCCCAATCACTTCCTCGACATGGATCACGAGGCGTTCGGCCCGTATCCATTCAACGGCCTGCCGCGTGACTACACCGATGCCGTGCAGAAGTTCGGCCGCGAGTTCGTGCATCAGCAGGGCCTGTTGCCGTGGCGCACGTCGGAGTTCTTCGGCCGGTTGCAGCGCGAGTTCGAATCGTTGAAGCGTCCGTCGCCGCCGACCTACGCCACCGAGAACATCGTGCTCTACGCCGCCGTGATTGCCCACTACGTGTCGGATGGCCACGTGCCGCTGCATGCGGTGGTCAACTACAACGGCCAGCGCACGGGACAGACCGGCCTGCATTCGCGGTGGGAGTCGGAACTCTTCGAGCGCAATCGCGCGAAGCTGAAAGTCGCGCCGCCGCCGGTGAAACCCATCGCGGTGCCGCGCGACACGATGTTCGAGGTGCTGCTGGCGAGCAATCGCGACGCCGCGAATGTGCTCGAGTCGGACCGCAAGGCCGCCGCCGGCCGCGAGTTCTATGACGATGGCTACTTCGAGGCGTTTGCGGCGGGCACGCTGCCGACGCTCGAACGGCGGCTGAACGAGTCCATCGCAAGCGTGGCCTCGTTCATCGTCGGGGCGTGGGAAGCCGCGGGCAAGCCGGCCATCCCGAAAGAGGCGCCGCGAACTCCACGCCCGATTCCACGTCCAAAACCATAATGAACGTGTTCCTGGTGCCGGTTGGCCCCGATAGCTTTGAGTGTTATTACGAGGCTGTGGAGGAAGAGGAGACAGACGAGCCTGGGGAAGGCTTTTTCGCGCGGTTGCATCGCAAGTTCAACGCACAGCTGAGGGAGGCCGAGCGCGCCCGTCACGAGGCGCCGATCGCGCCGCCAAAAACGTTTCTGGGACGGATGCAGCAGCGCAGCCTGCGTTGGATCGCCGAGCGCAGGGCAGAGCAGCGGTTGCTCTGGCATTTGCGCAAGGCCCAGTCTGCGACACTTCACGTCCCCGCGGACCTGCCTGTGGATCACGCCGACTCGGTGATGCGCGCCAGCATGAAACGCGACGCCGATCGGCATCGCACGCTCCTGATCCCGCACACGCTCGCGTTGGTCGCGTCGGCCGCTGTGGCCGTGGTACCCGGCCCGAACGTACTCGCCTATCTGCTGCTTTTTACAGCCGGCGGCCACTATCTCTCCTGGCGCGGCGCGGTGAACGCATTGCACAACGTGGCCTGGACCATCGAGCCGAACGCCGCGCTCACCGACCTGCAGCACGCGTTTTCCCTCCCGCCGGACGCGCGGCACCGCGCGATCATCGACGTGTCGCACCGCCTGCACATGCCGCGCATGGCGCGGTTCGTCGAGCGGATGGCCGCCACGACCGCGTGAGGCCGGGCCAGCCACGCTAGTGATATTCTCGATTGCGTGACCCTCGGCGAGCTGGCTCGGCGTTTGGACTGCCCGGTTGAGGGCGATGCCGCCATCGAGATCCGCCGCGTGGCGACGATCGAAGAGGCGGGGCCGGGCGACCTGACCTTCCTCGCCAACCCGAAATACGCGTCCAAGCTGGCCACGACCCGCGCGAGCGCCGTGATCATGAACGGCGCAGACGTGACCGCGCCCTGCGCGGTGATTCGCAGCACGTCGCCCTACCTCACCTTCGCAAAGGCGGCGCAGGAACTGGCGCCGGTGCAAAAGATCGCACCCGGGATTCACGCCATGGCGGCGGTCGCCGCTGATGCGAGCGTCGATCCCACCGCGACCATCGGCCCTTTTGCCGCGATCGGGGCCGGCGCCCGCGTGGGCGCCCGTACCATCGTTCATCCCCACGTGGCGATCGGCGACGGCGCCGTGGTTGTAGACGACTGCGTGCTGCACGCCAACGTCTCAATCCGGGAGCGCTGTACGCTCGGATCGCGCGTCATCATCCAGAACGGCGCGGTGATCGGCAGCGACGGTTACGGCTTTGCCCAGCGTCCCGACGGGTCCCACGAAAAGATTCCGCAGACGGCACCCGTGGTGATCGAAGACGATGTGGAGATCGGCGCGAACACCACGATCGACCGCCCGGCGGTGGGCGAGACGCGCATCAAGGC
>JALDXK010000695.1:0-3365 GCA_032155105.1 Acidobacteriota bacterium | reverse complement strand
CATGAAATCCAGCAGCAGCGCCTCGTTCAGGGTCGACGGCACCTCGGCGACGAAGATGGTGTAGCCGGAATACACGAACGGCTGCGTCTCGTGCGACAGCATGGTGTGCATCGAATGGCCGAGCTCGTGAGCGAGCGTGAAGACCGAGTCGAGCGTGTCGTTGTAGTTCATCAGCATGTAGGGGTTGGCCCCGTACACGGGCGCGGAATACGCGCCGCTGCGCTTGCCCTGGTTCTCGTAGACGTCGATCCAGCGCTCGGAGAACGCGCGGCGGACGCGCGTTTGGTACTCGGGGCCGAGCGGCGCGACCGCCTCGACGATCCAGTCCAGCACATCGTCGTAGCGGTACTTGACGTCGAAGTCGACGAGCGGGATGAACGCATCGAAGACGTAATAGTCCTGCAGGGCAAGCACGCGCTTGCGCAGCCGGTGATAGCGGCGGAACGGGCCGACGCCGTTCTTGGTCTCGCGAATCAGGTTTTCGACCACGCTGGTCGGAATGGCGTTGCCGAACAGGGCAGCGTCGAGTGTGGTCTGGTAGCCGCGAGCGCGCGCCTCGAACCAGTCGCCGTGCATCACGCCGTTGTAAATGGTGGCGTAGGTATTGAGGCTTGCAATGTAGGTGTCGTAGAGCGACTCGTAAGCGAGCCGCCGATCGGCCTGCGCGCGGCAGGTGGCGAGCAGCTTGCGATACTGCCCGTAGCTGACCTGCGTCGACTCGCCGGTCGAGAGCGTCACGGTCGGGAATCGCGCGTCGGCGGTCGACAGCGCCGCGTAGGAGTCTCTCGGCACGCTGCCAAGGCGATCCGACAGCGACAGCAACTTCTCGCCCTGCTCGTTCAGCACGTGCTCCTGCAGGCGAAACACTTCCTCGACGGCAAACCGGTAGACCGCCAGCTCGGGAGAGGTCGCCATCCACTCACGGACGGTGTCGATTGGCAGCTGCAGCAACTCGGGGTTGAACCACGAGGTGGCCTGCTGCCACTTGGCGATCAGCAACTGCACGCGTTGCCGGCGCGCGTTGATGGTGTTGTTGCGCTGATCCTGGTCGTACTGCAGCGACGGGTAGTACCAGACCTTGTAACTGAGCTGGCCGAGAACATCGCGATCGCGTAAGGCGCTCAGTAATTGGTCAGGGCCCTTGGAGAGGGTACCGGCGTACTGCGCATAGGCGTCGATGCCGCGATCGAGCTCGTTGAACGCCGCGTCCCACGCGTCCCAGTCAGGAAAGATCGAATTCAGGTCCCAGGTGTACCTGGTATCGATCGCTTCGCGGGCGGGGACCAGCGATGCGGAAGGGGGCGCAGACGACATGTCTCGATCATAACAAGGACGCCAGCGCGCCCAACGCCGGCTCGATGCGCAGCGCGACCTTTTTCTTCATCAGCATCTCGGCGAGCGGGGCCGGGAGGTGCACAGGTTTGCGAATGATCGGTTCGACAACTTCCCGGAACTTCGCGGGATGCGCGGTACCCACCACCAAAGTGGTGTCCCGTTCATCTCGCGCGCCCAGATACGCGATCGCCGTGTGCGGATCTGCGATGTAGCGAAACCGTTCATGGAGCTCCGCGATCGCGATACGCATGTCGCCGTCGCTGAACGCCGTCGACGTCACGAGCGAACGCATCGCTGCAACATCATCATGGAACAGCCACCGCAGGCGCTCGAGGTTGCTGGGGTTACCGACGTCCATGGCGTTGGCGAGCGTCGGCACCGACGGCCGCGGCTCGAGTTGACCCGACGAGAGATACCGCGGCACCGTGTCGTTGATCGTCGTCGGCGCGAGGAATCCACCGATCGGCGCGCCAAGTTGCCACGCCATCACGCCGGCCGCCAGGTTCCCGAAGTTGCCGCTCGGCACCGAGAAGGTCGCACCCGGCGCGCGTGACGCGGCGTATGCGTAATAGAACACCTGCGGCACGAGACGGCCCAGGCTGATCGAGTTCGCCGACGTGAGACGCAGCCGCAACGACAGCGACGGATCGGCAAACGCCTCTTTCGCGAGGCGCTGGCAGTCGTCGAACGAGCCACGGACGGCGACCGCCTTGACGTTGCCGGTGAGCGTGGTGAATTGCGCCTCCTGGACGTCGCTGACTTTCCCTTCCGGATACAGCACCACAACCTGCGTGCCGCGCACGTTGTGAAACGCCTGCGCCACCGCGCCGCCGGTGTCCCCTGAGGTCGCCACAAGGACCGTCAGCGGCTCGGCACCCTCGTGCTGCGTCGAGCGTTCGACTCGCGTCTCGCCCTTGCCGACGGGGGGCTCGCTCAGGACACGCATCAGCCGCGCGAGCGTGCGCGCGCCAAAGTCCTTGAACGCGAACGTCGGGCCATGGAACAGCTCGACTACGCTGAGGCGGTCGTTGAGCCTGACGATCGGAACCGGGAAATTCAGCGCGTCGCGAATCAGTGATTCGAGGCTGCCGTGCGGGAATTCGTCGCCAACCAGCTGGCCCGCGAGGGCCACGGCCACGTCCTGGAACGAGCGATCCCGCTGCGCCGCCCACCACGTATCCGGCAGGCGTTCAATCCGCGCTGGCACATAGAGGCCACCGTCCGGCGCGAGGCCGGCGAGCACCGCCTCACGGAATGAAACCGCAGGTGCCGCTCCTCTGGTGCTGACGCACTTCATATCGACGCATTCTCGTGAACTCTCGGGATGAACTCACGTGATGAACCTCGTGATGAACCCTCGTGTTGAAGCCTCGTGGTCATGAGACAACCCGCGCGCCTTGGCGGCCAACCGGGCACACCCACAGGTCGGCGCCGACATTCGAGGACCGCTCGAACGCGCGCTGCATCGCGGTGCCCGCCGCACCGGCGACGTCGAGCGACTCGGCGAGCGCGAAGATCGAGGGCCCCGATCCCGACAGGCTGCAGCCAAGTGCGCCGGCTTCCAGCGCGGCGGCCTTGACGGCAGCGAACCCTGGTATCAAGGACATGCGCTTGGGCTCGGCGATGGTATCGACGAGCGATCGCGACAGCAGCGCGAGATCGTTCGTGAAGAGCGCGGCTACCAGGCCGCCGACGTTGGCCCACTGCCGCGTCGCATCGCGCAGCGGCACCAGATCCCCGATCAGCTTCCGCGCCGCGCCGGTTTCGATCTCGATACGCGGGTGCAACACCGCACACGCCAGGCCCGCCGGCACCGGCAGGCGCACGATGTCGGGCGGTTGTGCGCTGCGCGCGAGGATGAACCCACCGTAGAGCGACGGCGACACGTTGTCGGGATGAATGGCGCCGCAGCCGGCCTGCTCACCGGCCATCGCGCATTCGAGCAGCACGTCCATCGGCGCCGGCCGGCCCAGCAGCTCGTTGGTGGCCACCACCGCCGCCACCGCGCTGGCCCCGCTGCTGCCGATTCC
>JALDXK010000694.1:0-3369 GCA_032155105.1 Acidobacteriota bacterium | reverse complement strand
ACCAAGGCCCGCGACTTCACCATCGCGATCGATCCGCGGCTGGTCGCCGACGGCATCACCGAGGCCGATCTGCTGGAGCAGTTCAAGCTGTCGCTGCGGGTCCGCGACAAGGTCAGCGAAGCCAACCAGGCGGTGATCGACATCCGCAACGTGCGGCAGCAGATCAACGAGCGCCTCCAGAAGGTCTCGGGGCGCCGCAAGAACGAGATTCAGAAGCTGGCCGATGCGGTGATGGTGCCGCTGACGGCGGTGGAGGAGGAAGCGTACCAGGTCCGTAATCGCAGTGGCCAGGATCCGCTGAATTATCCGATCAAGTTGAACAACAAGATCGCGGCGCTCTCCGGCGTGATCGAGAGCGCCGACAACAAGCCGACCAACCAGAGCGTCGAGGTGTTCAACGAGCTGTCCGCGCAGCTCGATGCGGAGCTGGCGAAGATGAAGGAGACGCTGGCCAAGCAGTTACCGCTGCTCAACGCGGCGTTGAAACGCGAGAAGCTCGATGCCGTGGATCCGAAGGCAAAGCCGGCTGCGCCGACGCCGAAACCATAACCCTCCGTGTCCTCCGTTCTCCTCCGCGCCCTCGGGGGCGTTAGAATGCTGAGATGCGTGTCGCCCGCCGCTTCCTCGTGAGCGGCCGCGTGCAGGGCGTGGGGTTCCGGTACTTCGCGCTCGACGCGGCCCGCCGCGACGGCCTGCACGGTTACGTCACCAACCACGCCGACGGCACGGTGGAAGTGCGGGCCGAGGGAGAAGCCGAGGCGGTCGAGCGCCTCGAACGCGCGCTGCGGAGCGGGCCGTCTCGATCGCGGGTGGAACAAGTGCGCGTCGACGAGATCGAGCCGTCCTCGCTCAATGAAGGGTTTGAGATCAGGTGAGAGCTGAATGGATCATTTGAAGGCGAAGATTCGCGAGATTCCGGATTTTCCGAAGCAGGGGATTCTCTTCTACGACATCACGACGCTGCTCTGCGACGGCCAGGGCTTCCGCGACACCGTCGACGCGCTCGCGGCGCCATACATGGGTGAAGACATCGACCAGGTAATCGGCATCGAGAGCCGCGGGTTCATTCTCGGCGCCGCGGTGGCCAACGCGCTCGGCTGCGGCTTCATCCCGGTGCGCAAACCTGGGAAGTTGCCGGCGGCCACGCACCGTGAGGCCTACAGCCTCGAGTACGGCGAGAATGCGCTGGAAATTCACCAGGATGCCTGTGCCAACGGCCAGCGAATCCTCATCGTGGACGATGTCCTCGCCACTGGGGGCACGGCCAAAGCCACCATCGATCTGGCCCGGAAATCCGGCGGCCAGGTCATCGGCATCGCGTTCCTGATCGAGCTGGACTTCCTGAATGGACGCTCGAAATTGACGGGAGAACCGGTTTATTCTGTACTGCGCTATTGAGGATGGTGCGCCTGGCAGGAGTTGAACCTGCGGCCCCCCGCTTAGGAGGCGGGTGCTCTATCCACTGAGCTACAGGCGCGGACCATTCTCAGTGTAGCGTTGAATTTCGAAAGTTGGGATATGAAGACTACCGAACGCCATCATTTGAAGCATAACGAGCTGGCCTTTGCGCTGGGACACGCGCAGGCGTGGGCCGACAAGAATTCGCGCACGCTGCTGATGATCGTCATCGCCATCGTCGTCGTCGGCGGCGGCGTGCTGGCCTACTCGGCGTGGCGCGGCAACGTCGACGGCAACGCCCGGCGCATGCTGGCCGAGGCCATGGTGATCGAGGAGGCGCGGGTCATGCCTCCCGCGCCGCCCGCCGGCACCACCAACGATCCGAACGCGCTTGGCGGACAGCTGCCCGGCACCTATCCCACCGAGAAGGCCAAGCTCGAAGCGTCGTTGCCGAAGTTCCAGGCCGCGGCAGACGCCTATCCGAACAGCAACGCCGGCATTACCGCGCGCTATCACCTCGCCACGAACCTCGTGGCGCTGGGCCGCTTCGACGAGGCGATCCCGCACTACGACCGGGTGATCGCGAGCGGTGCGCCGCTGGTTGCCAAGACCGCGCGCCTCGGCAAGTCGGAGGCGCAGGTGCGGGCGGGCAAGTTCGATCCGGCAATCGCGACGATCAAGGAAATGGTCGACGCCAAAGATCCGACGCTGCCGGCCGAAGCGCTGCTCATGGAGCTGGCGCGCGCCTATAAGGCCGCGGGCAAGACCGAGGACGCCCGCAAGACCTACACGCAAATCGTCGAGCAGCACGCCAGCACGCCGTTTGGCGACGAAGCGAAGCAGGAACTCGAGAAGATGAAGTCCTAATGTTTCACCACGTTCCGTAGGAACGTGAACTCTGCCGAGGGCGTCAACGTGACGCCCTCGATTTGCGTACCCGACACCGCGACGTTCGTCTTGTACCAAAGACTGATATACGGCGCATCCTCGGCGAGGATGCGCTGGGCGTCGCCGTACAACTGGCGCCGTTCCTCGTCGCTCTCCGCCGCCATGGCCGCGTCGATCAGCCGATCAACGTCGGGGTTCTCGTAGTAGCCGCGGTTGAACCCGTTCGGCGGCATCTGCTTCGAGTGGAACACGCGCCGCAGCATGTCGGGATCCGACACGCCGACCCATTGCAGCGTGAACAGCTGGAAGTTGCCCTTGAGCACGTCGGCGTAGAGCGTGGCGAATTCGTAGGACCGCACGTCGAGGTCGATGCCGACGCGCTTCAGGTCCTGCTGGATCACCGCGGCCTGGAGCCGGATGAACTCGTTGGTCGAGACCTTCAGCGACAGGCGCAGCCTCGGCTCGGGTCCGTCGCCGTCCGGGTCGCGATAGCCGGCCTCCTCGAGGAGCGCGATCGCCTTTTGCGGATCGTGCGTGAACTGGAACACGCCCGCATCGAACGCCCACGATGCCGGCGGCAGGATGCCGACCGCGGGCCGCGCCAGGCCGCGGCGGAGATGATCGACGATCGCCTGGCGATCGATCGCGTAGCCGAGCGCATGCCGCACGCGACGGTCCTTCAGGACCGCGTCGCGCATGTTGATGCCGACGTAGGCGTAGTCGGTGCCCGGCGACTCGGCGATGCGGACGGCACGTTCCTTCTCGAGCTGATGGATGATGTCGGGCGACAAGTCGTTGACCACCATGTCCACCGTGCCCTTGCGCAGTTCGAGCGCGCGCATGATCTCGTCGGGCACGACTTTCAGCACCACGCCGCCGTTGGCCGGCGCGCCGCGGAAGTAGCCGGGAAACGCGTCGAGCGTGACGTGATCGTCCACGGCGAAGCTGACGAACCGGTAGGGCCCGGTGCCGATCGGATGGTCGCGCAACCCGGGTCCGGCGCCCTTCGGCACCACCGGCATCACCAGCTGGATCGGGAACGATCCGAAGGGCTCCTTCAACGAGAACCGCACCGTGTAGGGA
>JALDXK010000693.1:0-3380 GCA_032155105.1 Acidobacteriota bacterium | reverse complement strand
TCCTCGCCGTGACGGCCCTGCACATCAGC
The DNA here is from genome assembly GCA_032155105.1 of Acidobacteriota bacterium. Classification (GTDB taxonomy): domain Bacteria; phylum Acidobacteriota; class Vicinamibacteria; order Vicinamibacterales; family UBA2999; genus 12-FULL-67-14b. The sequence goes on along the minus strand of JALDXK010000693.1, from coordinate 3,351 downwards.
ATCCTGTTCATCTACGGCAATCCGGCGTGGCTGCCGATCCTGTCCGGGTATCTGGGCCTGCTGCTCCTCGGCGGCGGATTCGTGGCCGTCGGCCTCTTCATCTCGAGCCTGACCAGCAACCAGATGGTCGCCGGCGCGGCCAGCTTCGTGGTCTTCCTGCTGCTCTGGATTGTCAGCTGGCTGGCGGACAGCGCGGGGCCCTGGGTCGGCGACATCCTGAGGTACCTGTCCATCACCGAACACTTCGGTGACTTCGGCAAAGGCGTCATCGATACCAAGCACGTCGTCTTCTATCTGAGTTTCATCGTCTTCGGCTTGTTCCTGGCGACCAAGTCGGTGGACAGCGATCGGTGGAGGGGCTAGCCGTGAAGCGTATTCTGGGAATCCTCGGCTGGGTCGGCGTCGCGCTCGTGGGAGCGGCGGTCGTCCTCAATTTCACCAAGCCCGACCTTATCGAACTGCGCCGGGGCCTCGCCCTGTCCGGCCTCGTCGTCACCCTGATCTACGCGTTGAGTCAGTGGCGCGACATCGCCCGGTCGTTCCAGGGACGCAACGTCAAGTACGGATCGATCGCGGCCGGCAGCGTGCTCATCTTCATCGGCATTCTCGTGGCCCTGAACTGGATTTCGTCGCGCCAGAACAAGCGCTGGGACCTGACGGAATCGAAAATGTTCTCGTTGTCCGACCAGACGAAACAGATCCTCGGCGGTCTCACGAGCCCGCTGAACATCAAGGTGTTCTACTCGCAGCCGGATTCGCCGGCCGCGTATCGCGATCGCCTCGAGTCCTACAAATATCTATCCAATCAGATATCGGTTGAATACATCGATGGCGTGGCGAAGCCCACCGAAGCGGATCAGAACGAGATCACGGCGTACCCGACGCTGGTGTTCGAGTATCAGGGACGCAAGCAGCGCGCGACGAGCGCCGACGAGCAGTCCGTCACCAACGTGCTCAAGAAGATCCTGGAAGGCAAGACCAAGAAGGCCTACTTCACCCAGGGCCACGGTGAGCGTGACATCGACGACAGCAAACCCGGGCCGGGCTACAAGGCCGCGAGTGCCGCGCTGACGGACGAGAACTTCGAAGTGGCCAAGGTGCAGCTGGCGCAGCAGGGATCGATTCCCGCGGACGCGACGGTGGTCATCGTGGCCGGTGCGACGGGCGACTTCCTGCCGCAGGAAGCGGAGCTGGTCAGCGCGTTCCTCAAGAAGGGCGGCAAGGTACTGCTGCTGATCGACCCGCCGTCCAAGGGCGGCACGGCGCAGCCGGCAAGCCTCATCGCGCTCGCCAAGGAATGGGGCATCCAGGTCGGCAGCGACCTTGTCGTGGATCCGAACGGCCAGTTGATCGGCGCGGACGCGTCGGTCCCGGTGGGCATGCCCGTCAAGCACGCCATCACCGCGAATTTCGCGAAGATGACCGCGTTCCGAGTGGCCCGGTCCGTGGTGCCCGTCGAAGGCGGCGTGGACGGCAAAATCGCGCAGACGTTCGTGCAGTCCGGCGATCGCAGCTGGGCGGAAGCGGATGTGAAGGGCCTGTACGAGACCGGGACGCCGAATATGGACCTCGACAAGGGCGACAAGAAGGGCCCGGTGTCTGTGGCCGTCGCGGTCTCGGCGCCGGCGCCGACCACCACGGCGTCGGAGGATCCGTCCGGGCCCCGGCCCGAATCGCGTCTCGTCGTCGTCGGCGACAGCGACTTTGCGGCCAACAACGACCTGGCCTTCCAGGGCAACGGCGACCTGTTCCTGAACACGATGAACTGGCTGGCCCAGCAGGAGAACCTGATCGCGATTCGACCGAAGGATCCCGAAGACCGCAGGTTGCAGCTGACGCAGGACCAGCAGGTGAACATCAACTGGCTGTCGCTCGCGATCATTCCGCTGCTGCTGTTCGGAAACGCCTTTCGGGTGTATTGGAAAAAGAGGTAAGAGGTCAAAGGTCAAAGGTTAGAGGTCGGGCGGAAGCTGGAAGGTAGAAGGTTATGCGTGGTGGCCGTTCGTTATTGATTCTGCTCGTGATCGCCCTCGGGTTGGGCGCGTACATCTACTTCGTCGAGTCCAAACGCGACCCCTCCAGCACCACCGCAGCCGAGAAGAAGGACAAGGTCTTCTCGGTCAATTCCTCGACGTTCGACGACCTCGAGATCCAGGCGGCCTCCGGCGAAACCACCGCGCTCAAGAAGAAGAACGGCATCTGGGAAATTGTCGCGCCCGAAGCAATGACCGCCGATGCGGGTGAAGTGGGCGGCGTCCTCAGTTCGCTGGACGGGCTGGAAATCCAGCGGGTGGTGGACGAGAAGCCGGCGTCGGCCAAGGAGTTCGGCCTCGAGCCGGCCCGCTTCAGCATCGCCTTCAGGGCCGCGGGCGGCACATCGACACGCCTCCAACTCGGGCGCAAGACGCCGGCCGGCAGCGATCTGTACGCGCGCCTCGAGGGTCAGCCGCGCGTGTTCCTCATCAGCGGTTACCTCGAGGACTCGCTGAACAAGACGCCGTTCAGCCTCCGCGACAAGACCGTCCTCAAATTCGAACGTGACGCCGCCGACACCGTCACGATCGAACGTGCGGACTCCCCCGCCCTCGGCTTCGCCAAAAAAGGCAGCGACTGGCGCTTCTCCAAGCCCTACGACGCCAAGGCGGACTTCAACACCGTCGACGGCCTCGTCGGGAAACTGGCGCAGGCACGCATGACGTCCGTCGAAGCGGCTGACGGCACGAAGGACCTGAAGAAGTACGGCCTGGATAAACCGCAGGCGACGGTCACCATCGGCACGGGATCCTCACGAGCCGCGCTGGCGCTGGGCGGCACGAAGGACTCCGGCGGCCTGTACGCGCGGGATCTGTCGCGTCCGATGGTTTTCACCGTGGACGCCTCTCTCCTCGAGGATCTCAAGAAGAACCCCGACGACCTGCGGCGCAAGGAACTCTTCGAGTTCCGGACGTTCTCGGCATCCAGCATCGACATGACGCTGGCCGGCAAGAACACCGTTTTCGAAAAGGAAAAGGGGAAGGCGCCGGCTGGAGCCGACCCGGCCGCGCCGCCGCCGCCCGACGTCTGGAAGCAGACCAAGCCCTCGGCCGCCGACGTCGATCAAGCCAAGTTCACGGACGCGCTGACGGCGATCGCGACGCTACAGGTGGAGAAATTCACGGACAAGGCGCACGCCACCGGCGAGGACCTGGTGTTCACCGCCAAGTTCGGTGACACCGCCGCGCCCTCCACGGAAACCGTCCGCTTCCGAAAATCTGGCAGCGTGGTCCACGCCATCCGCACAGGCGAATCCGGCGCCGGCATCGTCAGCACGACGGAATACGATCGAATCGTCGGACTCCTGAAGGCGATAGC